>CAZGAX010000036.1:0-27550 GCA_964523745.1 uncultured Halobacteriales archaeon
ACGAGGCAGAGCCTTGGAAGTCGCAGCCCGCGCAGGCCGAAGGCCGAGCAGGAACGTCTTCCTGAGGATTGAAAGGGCGAGGGCCGGTGGCGCTTCGTCTAGTCGTTCTGGCGGCTCTATCCGAACGCAGTGAGGATATCCGCCAGAACGACCGCCAGCGGGCCGAGGGCTTTCTACGTCGTTGCGGTTGCGGAGGTGTCGGCACAAACTGAATCGCATATCCAAGGGGCCGAGGGCATTCCGTCCGTCGCTGTGACTGTGTCGACGACTCCAAGGCGTGGCGATTGAATAGATGAACAAATGAACATGTGTTCATCTGGTCTGGTAATCACCGACTCCTCGTGTCCTGTGAACCCCATCCGGACCCGAAACCAGACCGCGCTCTCCCCAAGACAGTCACACACCCGAAACCGTTGAGCGGGCTTACTACCTGCATAAATAACCCGATACGTCGAGATGGGGCCGGTATGTCTCTGTCACAAACGTTGCGACGGGTCCGTCGCAGCGTCTCGGAGCCGTACCTCCTGGCCCGCCACGTGAACAAGATGTACTACCGCTGGCAGGGCCCCGACGCGGACACCGTCGAGTTCTTCGAAGAGGACTGGGACAACATGCTCCTGCTCGACGCCTGCCGGTACGACACGTTCGCCCGGCGGGCGACCCTCCCGGGCTCCCTCGAAAAGCGGACGACGCGCTGTAGCTCGACGCCGGACTTCCTCAGGGAGTACGTCGACGGCGCCGACCTCCGCGACACCGTCTACGTCACTGCCAACCCGCAGCTCTACCGCAAGGGCGACGACATGGACGTCTCCCTCCACGACGTCGTCCACGTCTGGGACGGCGGCTGGGACGAGGAGTTCAAGACCGTGCGGCCGGAGCGGCTGGCCGAGGCCACCAGGGAGGCCCAGGAGGAGTACCCCGACAAGCGCCTGCTGGTCCACTTCATCCAGCCCCACTACCCCTTCATCGGCCCGACCGGCCAGGAGCACTTCGACCTGACGACGCTGCACTTCTGGAACCGCGTCAACGCCGGCGAGGTCGACGCCGACCCCGAAATCCTCCGGCAGGCCTACGAGGAGAACCTCGACATCGTCCTCCCGGTCGTCGAGGACCTGCTTTCGGACCTCCAGGGGCTGACCGTCGTCACCTCCGACCACGGCCAGATGTTCGGCGAGCGGTCGTTCCCCATCCCCCGCCGGGAGTTCGGCCACCCGATGGAACACTACACCCCCGAACTCGTCACGGTGCCGTGGCACACCTATCAGAACGGCGAGCGCCGCGAGATCGCGGTGGGCGAAGCCGCCGAGCGGCCGACCGACAGCGACGCCCAGGGATCTATCGAGCCCGACACCGACGTCCAGGAACGGCTCGAACAGCTGGGCTACACGTAGACGGCGTGAGTCGACGGGCGATTCAGGCCGCCTGTTCTTCCCTGAGACCGGCCGCGAGGCCGTCCATCGTCCTGATTTCGAGGCGTCCCCGGTCCCGTAGCGTCGCCGCCCGGTCGAGCACCGACCGGAGGCGCTCGACGGCACGGTCGGTCGTCAGGTCGTGGGGATGCAGCGACAGGTGGAGCAGTCCGTCGCCGTCGGCCGCCGCCTCGACCCCCCGGACGGCACGGTCCGTCAGCGGGTCGTCGCTCTCGCTGCCGACCAGGGGGTGGAGCGGCCCCGCAGGGTCGAAGAGGTACATCGACGTCGGGACGTTGACCAGGCCGTACTCGTCGACGCGGGGCTGGACCAGCGGCGGCGTCACGGGGTCGTCGGCCCCGCCGCCGTCGCCCCCACCGCCGTTGGTCCCGCTACCATTGGTCCCGCCGCCGTCGGTCGTCCCCCGGGTTTCCTCGCGGTCGGTCCGGCCGGCGGGTCCCGGGCTGCGGTAACAGTCGAACGAAAGCGTCGAGAGCACCTGGCGGTAGGTGGGACGGTCCGCCGGAAAGACCAGCGTCGAGAGGTCGACGCCCCGTCGCTGGGCTGCCTGGCGCGTCCACTCCAGCCGCTGCAGGACGTCGCTGGCCTCCAGCCGGTCGGCGTCGAAAGGGACGTGAGTGAAGCCGTGGCCGGCCAGTTCGTGGTCGACGGCGGCGTCCCTGACCGCCTCGACGAGGCCGTCGCCGAACCAGGCCTCGCGGGCCGAGAGGTCGCCCACGGACCGATGACAGCAGTCCGGCCCGCCGGGGTGGTCGGTGTGGTCGCCTGGACACTCCTCCAGAAAGAGGTGGCCGACGACCGCCCAGGTCGCCGGCACGTCGTACCGGTCGAACGCGTCGAGGGCTCGCCGCCAGCCCTCCCTGGCGCCGTCGAGGTCGTCCGGCGGCGGCTCGACGCGGGGGAAGCCCCAGGCCAGTTCCGCCTCCAGCGAAATGACGAGTGTCCCCACGATCACCATCCCCCGGCCTGCCGTTTTCGCCGTCCGCACCGGTCGTTCGCCTGCCCGTCGACCGTCGTGGACCGTGCCATGGCCCACCAAAGGACCAGTGGGGCCATTATTATGAGACGAATAAGAGAATTGGTTGCGAATATCAACGGCGAAAAATGGCGAAACAGGGTGGTTAGCAGCCGGTCTCGAGTTGGACGAACGCTTCGTCGGTGTCGCCGTCGTCGTCAGTTACGCGCAAGGTGACGTCTTTGCTCGCACCGGCTTCGTCCGGACTCTGGACGTCGATGCTCACGCCGGTCGTCTCGTACTCGCCGTCGTCGTCGACGTCCCACCCGTAGGTTGTGACGTTCCCGTCGGGGTCCGACGACGCCGAGGCACTCAGCGTCACCGTCGTGTTGGCGGCGTAGGAGCCGTCGTCACCTGGTGGCGGCGATTTCACGACTTCAGCGTCCGGCGGAACGTTGGCGTCGCCGAAGTCCTGGTCGTTGATCGTGTGGAAGTACCAGGGTGGTCGGTCGTCGGTCCCCTCGATTGCGGTGAGCGTCACGGTTCCCGGCAGACCGGTGCCGTAGGAGGTGACGTAGAACCGGCCGTCGGCGAGGGCCGAGCCGTAGACCTGCTCGTTGCCCTGGCCAGAGTCGGTCAAGAGGTTCCACTGCTCGCTGCCGTTCTCGGCGTCGAGGGCGTAGGCGGCGACCCAGGTGTACGGATATCGCCACCGGGCGTGTTGCCGCTCGTCCCAGCTCCGGTCGTCGGCGATGGAGTGGCCCCACTGGTAGACACCACCGACGTGAACGGTGCCGTTGCCGACCGCCGGCGGCGACTGCAGGTTCACCCTGGTGCGGAACGTCCACTCGACGTCTCCGGTCCGGGCGTCGAGCGCCTGGACCTCGGCGTCGTCCCGGGCGCCGTACCCGGCACGGCTCGGGTTCGTGTTCGTCACGACGTAGACCGAACCGTTTGCGACTGCCGGCGCGGTGACCGTCGAACCGTCACGGACCACGTCGTCGCCGACTTCGGTCTCCCATCGCTTCGAACCGTCGCTGGCGTCGAAGGAGACGACGGACCCGGCGCCGGCGTCGCTCTGCGCGTAGATGGCGTCCGCCGTGACGGCTATCTCTCCGTCGACCGAGACGTCGTCACCGACCGAGGTGCGCCAGAGGAGGGTGCCGTCGTCCGCGTCGACCGCGGCCAGCGTGTCCGCAGCCTGGTCTCCGACGATCACTCGCCCGTCGGCGACGGCAAGGACCTTACCCTGGACGTCGCTGGTCCAGCGGCGGTCGCCCGAGGCCGGGTCGAGAGCGGTGACGTTCCCGGTGTAGTCGTCCTCGGGGCCGAGGGCGAAGAGGCTCCGCTCGCTCGTATAGACGGTCCCGTCAGCCACGACCGGAGCGGTGAACGTCGAATTGAGACGCCAGTCGACGGCGCCGGTCTCGGCGTCCAGTGCGTACAGCCCGGTGCGGTTCTCGTAACCCGAGAATTCACGCGTGTCGCTCTTCGTCGCGACGAACACCGAGCCGTTGGCGGTCGTCGCCGGCCCGACCGGGTCGCCGACGGCGTCCTGAACCCATTCGGTCTCGCCGGTCGTCTCGTCGTACGACTCGACGATGCCGTAGGGATACTCGTTGCCGGTGTAGGCCATGACGACGCTGTCGCCGGCGACGGCCGGACTCCAGTAGCCACGACTCGTGTTCCCCTGGGCCCACGACGTATTGGCGTAGGGCCCGGGGCCGTCGTCGGTGGTCACGCCGGCGTGGCCGGCGTCGGCCCGGGGCGCACTCCACCCTGACTCGTTCGATTTCTCTGTACTGTCCGATTGCCCTGCAATGGTCCCCGTGGCAGCGACGCCAGCCGTCACTAGCAGGACGACAGTGAGGACCGTCAGGGCTCGTCGTGCTCGTATCATTCCGTGCTCGTCGACCGGACCGCACAGGGCGGTCAGCGTCGACACCCGTGGTACCGGCGTTTCCCGTTTGTTTATCCCGCAAGTAACGGCTGAAACAGTTGATTTCCATGGGTTCGGAGTGGTTTCCAGCCGGTCCGTGGCTTGACCCGGCGGTTGCGGTCGGCCGGGCAACCGACGGCGCAAGCGACCGAGGCCCACCGATTAGGCGACGCGTTTGGCGGGCCGGTCGGCGACGGTCGACGGCTTAACGGACAGATAAGAAAGCCCCGTGCGAGGCAACGAAATCCCAATGAGACGCAGGGACGGGAGCGACCGGCCGTCGGCAGTCAGGATGGCAGGGTCCACACAGGGGTGGGCCGGGACGTGACGCGGTCTATCACCTCGGCCTTTGCCTCCATCTTCGCCGGCCGGCTGCTCGTCATCCTCTCGCTGGCCGTCTCGACGCCGATCCTCGTCTGGCTGCTCGGCGCCTCGGCCTACGGCCAGTACGCCACGGTGCTGGCCGTGTTCAACCTCTCGATGATCCTCGTCAGTTCGGGCATCAACAGCGGCGCCCGGAAGTTCCTCGCGGAGGAACGCGACCGGGAGGACTGGCGAAACCACGTCTTCGGCTTCTACTTCCGGCTGGCGCTGGGGCTCTCGCTGGTCGCCGCGGTGGGCTTTTTCCTGGCCACGCAGTTCGGCCTGGTCGCGGCCGCCTTCGGCGATGAGATGGCGCCGTACTTCTATCTCCTCGTCGTGATGGCGGTCGTCGCCCAGTTCACGAACTACCTCCGGCGGTCCCTGATGGGGCTGAAACTCGAGTGGATCGCAGAGCCGCTCCGGGTGGCCAACACGGTTACGTTCGCCGTCTCGGCGATCACGCTGGCGTGGCTGGGCTACGGCGTCACCGGCGCCCTCGTCGGGAAGATGCTCGCCTCCGGCGTCGTCATCGTCGCAGCGACGTACTTCCTCTCGAACCACCTCTCGCTGTCCTACGTCACGAAGCCGACGCCCGAATGGTTTCCACGCCGGCAGCTGTTTACGTTCAACTACAAGTCCGTCGTCTACGTCTTCCTGTTGACCTCGCTGTACCACGTCGACGTCGTCATGCTGGGAATGAGCGAGGTCGTCTCCAGCGGCGACGTCGGCTACTACAAGGCCGCGCTCGTCCTCGCCGAATTCCTCTGGTTCGTTCCCCGGGCCATCCAGTCGACGATGATCCAGTCGACCTCCAACCTCTGGGCGGAGGGCAACACGGAACGCATCACCGAGATCGCCTCCAGGGTCACGCGGTACGGCCTGCTGCTGACGACGCTACTGGCGATCGGCATCGGCGCACTCGCCTCGGACTTCGTGCCGCTGTACTACCCCGAGCAGTTCAGCGCCTCCGTAACGCCGCTGTTGCTCCTCCTGCCCGGGGCGCTGGGCTTTGCCGTCGCCCGCCCCATCTTCTCGATCAGCCACGCCAAGGGCGACCTGAACGTCGTCATCCTCGCGACGGCGGCCTCGGCCGGCATCAACCTGGCGCTCAACGCCCTGCTGATTCCACCGCTCGGCATCGCCGGTGCGGCCATCGCCACCTCTATCGGCTACGGCTCGCTCCCCGTGTTCCACTTCGTCGGCGCCCGCCACCTCGGCTTCGAGCCCTTCGCCGACGCCCGGCTGGGTCGCATCGCCGCCACTGCCGCCTTCTCGGCCGTCCCCATCGTCGGCCTGGCAGTGTTGACCCGCAATCCACTCGTCTCGCTGGTCGTCGTGCCACCGACCGGGTTCGTGATCTACGCCGGACTGGCCCTGGCGACCGGCGCCATCGACCAGGAAGAAGTGGCAGACATCCTTTCGGCGCTTCCGAACCCCGTCAGCACCCCCGTCACACGGGTGCTCTCCAGGCTGGGCGTCGTGTAGTAAGACAGTCAGGACGGTGGAATCGAGCGGACTGCTGGCGAAACTCAGGACCGACCCGGCAGCGACCGCCGGAGCGACGCCAGCGTCGACCGGCCGTCCCGCCGGAGCTTCGCCAGGGCCGCCCCCGCCAGCTTCCGGGCGGGGTGGGGTCGGTCGTACAGCGGTTCGCCGGCAGTGCGTTCGAGCAGTTCTCTCGTCTCGGCCACCGTCGACGGCGTCCGACGGTCGTCGGCCGTCCCGGTGCGGAGTTCGAGTGCCGTCCGGACGAGTTCGCTGTGTGACTCGTTGCGGGTGAGATTGAGGAGCCCGAGCATTTCGACCTCCCGGACTTCCGGGTCCCACGTGCCGTCCTGGCGGAGGTGGGCCAGCGGCGACCGGACCAGCGACAGCAGCGTCGCGCCGGTCGACCGCCGCAGCGTGTCGCCGTGCCGGGCGAGGAACACGCGCTCTGCGACCTCCTGCCAGTGCGGGGTCAACGTGTCGGCGTCGGCCGTCCTCGCGGACAGCGTCTCCAGGTAGTCGAGGTACTCGTCGGGGTCGCGGTCCCTACCGAGGACGCCGACCGTCCCATCGACCTGTTCGACCGGGACGACACTGGCCCGGACGAGCCCGTCGCCTGCGAAGTCGAGTTCGACCGTCAGGCCCCACTGCGTCGCGGGGTTCTCGCGGTCGAAGTAGAAGTTCCCCAGGCTGTACAGCACGGGAGCGCCGCCGTACACCTCCCAGCCCTGGGCGACGTGGGGGTGGTGGCCGACGACGGCGTCGGCCCCCAGGTCGACGAACTCCCTGAGTCGAGCCTGGCGGCCAGGCGGTGGAAACGGCACTTCCTCGATGCCGCCGTGGGACACCACGACGACCGCGTCGTACCGGTCGGCCGCCGCCGCGATCCGGTCGTCGACCGTCGGGTGGTTCTGCCAGGCCGTTCCCGGACCGCCGTCGGCGACGCCGAACTCCCGCTCGCAGACGGCGAAGACGGCGACGGCGCTCCCGCCGACCGTCGTCACGAGCGGGTCGAGCGCCGACTCGTGGTCGGGGCCGGTTCCGAGCGTCGCCAGGCCGGCGTCGTGGCAGGCAGCCGTCGTCGCGTCGAGCCCCGCCTCCCCGAAGTCCATCAGGTGGTTGTTGGCGAGGGTAACCGCGTCGACGCCCGCCTCGGCCAGCGCCGGCGGACCCGACTCGTCGAGGGTAAGCACCGGCCCGAACTTGGGGGCGGGCTCTCCGACCGGCAGCGGCGCCTCGAGGTTGACCAGCGCGGCGTCCGCTTCCCGGGCCCGGTCGGCGAGGGGGCCCGTGAGGAGCGGGCCGTCCGGCGGTTCCTCGACGGCCGCGTCGCCGGCGACGAACAGCGTGCCGTCGGCTCCCTCGCCGCCACCCCGGTCGAGGACCGTCGCGGCGTCGGTCACATCACACCCTCCGGCAGCTGCCGACTGCGTCGAATCGAGCGGTCGGCGGAGGGACTGTCCCGTCGTGGTGACCGGACGTCCGGTGAGACCTGGAAAACAGTGCGGGAGGCGGCAGGTCGGGAGGCAGCAATTCGGGAGGTGGCAATTCGGGAGGCTGCGAGCCCCGAGTCGGGGCAGTCTGGGTCACACCGGGAAGCGAGAGCTGCCACGGCCAACGTCAGTTCTTGGACCCGCCGTCGATGAGGTCGGACGCGCTGACTACCTCGACGTCGGCGCCGTCGACGTACTTGACGACCTCCTTGAAGCGGTCCAGCGACATGCCGTTCTCGCCGATGATGTGGTGGTTGATGACGAGCAGCTGTTTGTACCGGGCTGCGTAGTCGATGAACCGCTTGATGACGCCCAGGTCTCCCGGGTTGGCCCGGCCGAAGTTGTAGTTCGTCGTGCGGGGCTGGCCGGTGGGCGCGCCGCCGAACGAGAACATGGTGTCGTGGTACTCCGTGACGATGTCGTAGGTCTTCGGCCCCCGGAAGTTCTGTGGCGTCAGGAAGTGCCGGGCGCCCTGCTCGAAGCCCTTGCGCACCAGGAACTCCTTGTTCTGCTTGATGCGTCGTTCCTGCTCCTCGGCGGTGAACTCCGAGAGCCACCTGCCCCGGGTGACCGGGTGCGAGGCCATGTCCCACCCGGCGCTCGTCATCTCTCGCATGTTGCCGACGTCGAGCCGGTCGTTCTGGTAGACCGTCTCCGCGATGACGCCCTCGACGCCCGGCATGCCGTACTTCTTCAGCACCGGGAAGGCGTTCTCGTAGTGGGTGATGTGGCTGTCGTCGAACGTGAGCATCACCTTGCCCTGGTCGGGGGCGTCGGCGACGCGGAGGTCGTCCACCTCGAAGTCAACCGGCTTCTCGACGCCGTTGCGCCGGCGACAGATGATGCGGATCTCTCGGACGTCAGAGAGGTCGGGGTCGCGGTCGACGGACCCGACGCCCATGTCGAAGCGCAGCCAGGTCTCGCTCGGACCGGTCAGCGTCCGAGACAGACGGACCTTGTTGCCCCGGTCGGGGGCCAGCAGGTCCACCTGAACCTTCGCGATGGAGGGCTCGTTGACCTTGACCGCCAGCGAGACGTTCTTGCCGGTGAAGTCTTTGGGCTCCGAGAACGCCTTGAAGACGCCAGCGTAGGGGTCGCCCTCCTTCGAGGCGACCCGGGCGGACTGTGACCCGGCGTACGGGTCCTCCGTGGACGCCGTGAGCTTGGCCACCCCGTTCAGCGAGTACCAGTTTTTCATCGACTCGAAGCTGTCGACCTGCCTGCCGGGAAGCCCGGCTAGCGGGCCGGAGGGCGTATCGGTCGGCGAGGACGTCGGCGTGGCGGAGGCATTCGGCGTCCCGCCGACGCCGGTCCCGTTGTCGGTCGGCGTCGAGTCGTCCGACGAACCGAGCGAGTTGATGCATCCGGTGAGTCCCACGACACCAGCGGTGGCGAGGAACGCACGTCTGGACTGTTTGCTCATCCTGCCGGTTGCAACGAAGCACACCTCCTTTCTTATCCGGACAGTAGAACCGGTCGGGGTCGCCGTTTCGCGGGGACGTTCAATTTCGATCGACAGTGGAATGGACGTCACGGGGAAGGCGTACGAGAGGGGCCAAAACGCTCGATTTTTGCAGTCTCGTTCCGTTGCTTATCACCTCGTTAAGGAGTCGCGGTTCGGTTAATCATCTGCATAGGAAAACCGATGGCCACGCAAGACGGCGCCATGCCCGTCAGCTTCAGCGGCTGGGTCTCCGAGTTCCGCGAGAACTTCGGGGACGACCCGAAACGTGCCGTCCTGCAGAGCCTCTACTGTACCTACCTGGGAGCCTGGTACACCGTCACTTCGCGCGTCGAACCCGGCACTAACGTCTACGACCGGGACTGGGACGCGCTGGTCATCCTCGACGCCTGCCGCGTCGACGCGCTGGAGGACGTCAGCGACGAGTACGACTTCCTCCCGGACGGCGAGGTGGACAGTATGCGATCGGTGGGCTGTAGCTCCTACGAGTGGATGGTCAAGACGTTCACCGAGGACTACCGCGAGGAGATCGAGGAGACGGCCCACGTCACGGCCAACGGCTTCGCGGAGCCGGTCTTCGAGGAGAACGTCTACGGGCCGAGCGTGTCGGTGCCCTTCGGCTGGCCCAGGGACGACGTCGTCGACGCGACGGACTTTGCCGACCTGGTCCACGCCTGGCGCCAGGGCCGGGACCCCCAGTTGGGCAACGTCCCGCCGTCGTACCTGACCGACGTCGCCATCGAGACGGCCCGCGAGAGCGACGCCGACAAGCTGATCGCCCACTACGCCCAGCCCCACACCCCCTACATGGCCGGGCCGGCCGCCGAGGACCGCGAGCCGACCGCCGTCGAGGCCGACCCCTGGCCCGCGCTCCGCAACGGCGAGGTGAGCGAGGAGGAGGTGTACGACCTGTACCTCGACAACCTCCGGTACGTCCTGGACAGCGTCGCGGACCTCCTCGAGAACCTCGACGCCGAGACGGTCGCGATCACTGCCGACCACGGCGAGGCCATCGGCGAGTGGGGCGCCCACGGCCACCCCGACGGCCTCCCGCTGCCGACGATCAAGCGAGTGCCCTGGGTCGAGACGACGGCGACCGACACCGGCCAGCGCACGCCGGAGATCGAGTCGAGCGACGAGGAGGCGGCCGTCGAAGAGCACCTGGCAGACCTGGGCTACGTGTAGGCGGCGACTGACCGACGGAACCGCCGGCTACGGGGTCGAGCGGGTGGTAACGCTGCCGTCTTGCGATTTCTTCCTGCGGACGGTCCGTCGTTGCACGGTTCTCAACAGTCCACAACTGTGCAACGACCGGAACGGGGCTACGGGTTGTTATGCCCCCCGCTCAGGAGACACTGGCGTGGCAACCGACAGTCGCGGTTCAGGTATGAAGCGTCGGACGTTTCTGCAGCGCGGCGTCGCGGGCATCGCAGCTCTCGCGGGCGTCACCGGGTCTGCAGCAGCATATCACGAAATGGAAGACGACTACCGAACGGTCGTCGACGTCGTCGAGGAGGGGGCCGACCCCAACGGCGACGAGCCGATCACCCACGTTCTCGAGGACCTCAGAGAGGACGACATTCTCGTGAAGTTCCCCGACGGGCGGTACTTCATGGACCGGAAGCTCCGGTTCACCGAGTTCCAGAACGTCGGCTACGTCGGGAAGGGCGACGCGACGCTCGTCCCGGCGAACTACTACAACTTCGAGGACGACTCTCACAAACTGTTCCGGCTGGGCACCCACTACGCCCCCGGTCGGGACCTCCACGTGGAGAACTTCAACGTCGACCTCAGGAAGAACAACACGGGGGTCAGGGCGTTCGAGGTTAGCGTGGCCGACGGCCTGACGCTCAAGAACGTCGACGTCGTCGGCCAGCACGACAGCGGGACGTACGGACCGGGCCTGTTCCGGATTACCAACTCGGACGGGTCGGGGGTCGTCGAGGGGTTCCGGGCGCCGGGCGGGTCGGCCCGCCAGAGCGAAACCCCCGGCCACATGGACCACGGTGGCCCGACGGGCATCCTCTGCAACTGGGCACACCGGGGGTCGATACGGTTCAAAGACTGCGTCCTCGGCCCGTTCCCGGACAACGGGCTGTACGCCTCCGGCGGCGACGGCGAGATCGCCGTCGAGGGCGGTCACTACGCGAACAGCGGCACGGCCTCGATCCGTCTCGGAACCCCCTACGGAACCATCAACGGTGCCACGGTCACCGTCGACCGGAATCCCTTCGACATCCCCCAGGAGGGGATCCGCCTGGACTACGGGTCCTGGCTCGAGGTCCAGAACGTGGACGTCAACACCCCCAACCCGTACGGCGAGGCGATCCTCGTTCAGAACGACGTCGAGGGCGCGGCGATCCGGTCTTCGAACGTCTCGATGGGCAACGAGGAGTACGTCCCCATCCAGATCAACCCCCGGACGGGCCCGACTTACATCGGGGACACGCACGTCGACTTCGAGGGCAGCGAGAACGCCATCTCGATCAAGGGGACCGACGCCGGCGAGGTGAAACTGAACTCGGTCACCGTCACCGGCGGGAGTGACGGCAGCACGATGCGCCACGCCATCCGGGTCGAACGAGACGACTGCGAGTTCCGCCACCTCGAAGTCGACCAGCCCGGCGGCCACAAGCGTCGTGGCATCGCGCTGATGGGCGACAACGCCTTCCTGTACGACTGTTCGTTCACCTGCACTCAGCGTGGCATCACGCTCCAGGGCGACGACGCCTGGATCAACGACTGCTACGCCGAAGCCTACCAGGACGGACGCTACTCGGTGAAGGTGTACGACGGCGTATCCGGCACGCGGTTCAAGAGCAACGAGTTCCCGGACGGCATCACGTACCAGTGAGCGGGGTGCCATTACCGGGTCGATAATAATGGCCGTCGGCCCGGAACCGTCCGTAAATGCCGACAGTCAGCGTCGTCATCCCGACGTACGACCGGGCCGACGTCATCGACCGGGCGGTGGACAGCGCACTCGACCAGACGTACGACGACTTCGAAGTGGTCGTCGTCGACGACGGGTCGACCGACGCGACGGAATCGGTCGTCCGAGGCTACGACGACGACCGGGTCCGGTACGTCGGCCACGAGACCAACCGGGGCGCCAACGTCGCCCGTAACACCGGCATCGAGGAGGCTCGCGGAGACTACGTCGCCTTCCTCGACTCGGACGACGAGTGGCACCCGGGAAAGCTAACGGCTCAGCTAGACCGTCTCGAGGGATCCGAGGCCGTTGCGGCGGTCTGTGGCTGTGAGCGGCGCCTGGACGGGCCGACCGGCCGCCTCCAGACCGCCGCTGCCGGCGTGCTCGGTCTGCTGGACACCCCGTCGCTCCGCGAGGGCGGCGAGGAGATGGCCGCCGAGATACTCGCCGGCAACGTCCACCCGGCGGCCGGGTCGACGCTGGTCGTCGAGACCGACGTCGTCCGCGAAATCGGCGGGTTCGACGAGACGCTCGACCGGTTCCAGGACCCCGAAATCGTCGTGCGGATCTGCGAGGTGGGACCGGTCGCCTTCGTCGACGACCCGCTGGTCGTCCGCCACGACACGGGCGAGCCGGCACCGGAAACCGTCCACGAGGCCGACCAGCAGTACCTCCAGAAACACGCCGAGACGGTCGACCGCGCCGAGAGCGAGGGCTACGACGTCCTCGGGACGCACAACTTCCTGCTGGCCAAACACTACTTCGCGGACGGCCAGCACCGGACCGGGGCCCGCCTGCTAGGCGACGCCACGGTGACGCCGCGGAAGTTACCCGGTCTCGTCTGGGCGGCGGGTGCCGGGGTGAAACGCCGAACCGACCGGTCCGACGATTCGCCCCCGGTCAGCACGCGAAGCGGCCTCCTGGCCCTGGCTGTGGGCCTCTTCCTGGTGCTCGTCGTCTGGCGGCTGCGCTCTTAACGGGGCGGTAAGTGATGGCCCCGAGGACGGTTGCAACTTTACTCGACCGATAGTAATGCCGCTCCCGGCCCGAAGTCCGCCGACTACCGTGACGACCCGGAAGTCGACCGCACGAGGCAGTCCGACCCGGTTGCCGGGGGCTGGGCCGACGCCGAGCCCCCGAGGAGGCGTCCGGCCGTGAACAAGGAGCTGTTCGGCGTCTACGGCGACCGCGAGGCCTTCGACGAGCACGCCGGAAACCGGCCCTTCGACGCCGTCCTCAGCGGGTCGCAGGTGACGGTCGGACTGCGAGATCCCGACCTCGGCGTCGAGGGGCGCAGCGCCGTTCACGAGGGCGAGAACGGCGTCTGTGCCGTCTGGGGCGAGGCCTACACCCCGGACGACGTGGACCTGGACGCTGCCGAGTGGCTCCTAGACCGGGTCGCACAGGCGGGACTGGACGGCCTCGAACTCCTCAACGGCTCGTACCTCGCTGTCGTCGACACCGGCGAGACGGTCGTCGTCGCGACCGACCAGACCCGCACCCGGGAGTGTTTCTACACGACGGCGCCCGACGTGACGACGTTCGGTTCGGCCGCCACGGCCGTCGCAGCGGCGATTCCCTTCCCGAGTCTCGACCGCGAGGGTCTGCTGGAGTTTTTCCACCTCGGCGTCGTCCTCGGCGATGGTACGGTCCTGGAAGACCTCCACCGGGTCCCCTTCGACGGCGTGCTCGGTCCCGACGGGCCGGCCGACCTGTCGCGGTTCGTCTACACGCCCCGGGAGTTCGACCACGCCGCCGACCTCGCGGGTCGCATCCGCCGGGCGTTCGACCGCCGCCGGCCCGACGACGGGGGCGCCGGCCTGTTCCTCTCGGCGGGCTACGACTCCCGGCTGTTTCTCGCGCTGAACCACGCCATCGACCGGTGTTACACCGTCGGCGACGCCGGGACGCCGGAGGTCCGCCAGGCCGCACGGCTCGCCAGCACGTACGACAAACTCCACACCGCGTTTCCGCCCGACGAGCGCTACCTCGTCCCCGACGACGACCAGGCCCGCACCTCCCAGGGGATCCGCGAGTCGGTCCACGTCCACCACGCGGGCTTCGACGACTACATCGCCAGTAACGTCGTCTTCCACGGCCTGCTGTTCGACACGCTGCTGCGGGACTACTTCGTCCCCCGGGACGCCATCGAGCTGTTCGGCCGGACGCTCCCGCTGGACCGACTCGCCCCCGACCCCGACCCGGTCGACGCATTGCTCGACGCGCTGCCCTACACAGAGGACGGCAGCCAGGCGTTCGTCTCCCAGACTCGCCTCGGGCCGGCCGACCCAGACACCTTCGTCCGGATGGCCCTGGAAGACGAACTGGAGCGCTACGCCGACCGGGCGGACGCCGTCGAGAACCGAATCGCGGTGACGGGCATCGCCAACCAGCCCTCCCTCTCCTTTCACGACCACCTGGCGGACAACTACCGCGAGTCGTTCGTCGCCGTCGACCGGGAACTCCTGGAGTGGCACTGCACCACGCCGCCGGCCCAGCGGACGACGGCGACGTTCCTCGAGGCCTGTCGTCGGCTGGACGACTCGCTGTTCGACCTCCGGCCCCCCGACAGGCGGTTCGACTCGGCGCCGCTGAGCGCCGTCGACGCCCACCTCAGGAAACTGCTTCCCTGGACCGAGTCTCCGGGATCGGCCTGGCCCGACCGCGAGACGCTGGCCGAGCGATTCGACCTCGGGGACGAACTGTTCCCGGTGCGGCCGAACCTCCGGAGTTTGCGGTCGCGCCACGCCCTCCGGGTCAACGACGTCCACACCTGGGTCAACGAGGCCGTCGAGGCCGACGTCGACCCCGAGCAGCTGCTGGCGGCGGCCACGTGATTATTTGAACACTTGTACAGATGTTCAAGTGAGTGTCGTCCTCGAACCCCTACCGAACTCGCGTGCCTTCCTCCCGTGCATCGACGGAGTCCCTGCCAACCGCTTCTGCCCGGTAAACAGCGCTCTCGTTGACGAACTACTTCGTCCCCACGAAGCCATCGCCCACGGATTGCTGGCCGTCGGTGCACTGGTACACCGAGAAGCCACCCCTGAAGCGGACTGACCAGCCGTCGCCCGACCGGCTGACGTTCGCGACCCGGACCCGGAGGCTGCTGTTGGCGAACTCTCCGGCGAGGTCACGGTAGAACCGGGCTCGATCGAACGCCACGGCGAACTCCCGAACGTCCTCGAATAAGGCCGGGCGGAATGGCTACGCGTGATTTCTCCGGCGACTACGTAGCGAAGGTACTGATCAACGTCGGGTCGTACGACACAAATGCACCCGGATCACGACGGCGCCGTACAGAACACGACGTCGCCGTTGTCGTAGAGGACGTTCTGGGTCGGCCGGCAGATGCGCTCTCTATCGACGTTCAGCGTCGCGGGCCGGCCGTTGTGCGTGAAGTACGTCGCCTCGGTGCTCTGGGCGCGGCGGTAGACGGTGATGTCGTGGGGCGCCGGGGCGGTCCCGTTCAACTGGACGGCGTCGGTCAGGTGCGAGCCCCGGCGCTGGATCATCGTCTGGTAGGGGTGGTCGGTGAAGACGACCTGGTCGGGTCGGAGCTGGCCGATCGGCGGCGATCCGGTGATGTCCCCGATGGCCGTGGCAGCCGCCAGCTCGGGCTCGGTGTAGGACAGCTCCGCCCGGTTATCCTCGTAGATCGGGTTCTCGATTGTGCCGTCGCTGGAGACCAACATTGCGCCGGGATAGGCCAGCGAGAAGACGAGCAGGACGGCCACGAGGACGCGGGGCGAGAGGTTGTGGGCGAGGGTTCGGAGACCGATGGCGCCGAGGACCGCCATCGGGGCGTAGAGGAAGGCGAACCACCGTGTCGGGATGAAGTTCCGGATGCCGAACACGGGCAGGCCCATGACGAAGACGAGCATGATGGCCGTGACGACCAGCATCGTCAGCGCGGACTGCTCGGTCCGCTTGCGGTTGACGACGTAGAGACAGCCGACGAACGTGGCGAACATGAGGAGGAGAAAGCCGATCGTGTCGGCGTAGAGCGCGGCGGTCTCCGTCAGCGTCCGACCGCCACCGCCGGCCGCGCCGCCGGCCGAGCCGCTGGGACCGGCGAGGTTGAGGAAACCGGCGCTCTCGACCAGCGTCTCGCGGAAGAAGGAGAAGATAGTCTCGAGGAAGGAATCGCCCTTGTAGGGGGTCAGCGACCACATGAACGTGATGAATCCGAGGTCGAAGACGAACAGGCCGGCGAGGTTCACGGGGTTGCGGCTGTCGATCGCTACGAACGAGTTCCGGCTGGGCAGGTCCAGCAGGCCCGTCGCCAGGACGAACTGGGTGAGGATAGCCCCGCCGAGGGTCACCACCATGATGAACGACGACACCTGGTGGGTGAGGATGACTGCGACGCTCATCGTCAGCAGGAGGAAGTAGTTTCGAATCGACGGCCTGGTCCGGATGACCCGGACCAGCGCGTAGAGCACGCCGATGTAGAACAACAGGCCGAGACTCGTCGGAATGAGGTGGATGCTCCACTGGACGACGTAGTCACAGACGGCGTACAGCATCGCTGCCAGGAGCGCCCACCGCTGTATCACGAGGTAGTTGGCGGTGGCGTAGACCAGCACGACCGCGACGGGCATCACGAGACCGAGCGAGAGGTAGAGGGCTTCTCGAAGCGGCAGGTCGAACAGAAACGAGGCCGTGCCGAGCAGCAGGTGGTACAGCGGCGAGGCGAAGTACTTGTTGTCCCGGATGGCCGACCGGGCGCCGGCGTCGACGACTTCCCGGGTGAGGCCCAGGTGGGTCCAGATGTCGATGCCAATGAGGCCGGGAGTGGTGTACAGCGCGGCGAAGCGGAGGACGGCCGCGAACACCACGACCTGGCCGAGGACGAGCGCGCCGTTGAGGTCACGGCCGTCGCTCAGCAGAATCTGGACGAGCAGGCTCGTCCCGACGGCGGCGGCGATGACGTGGAAGACGGGCGTCCGGGCCTCGGCGGTGACAGCAACCACGACCATCGCAGCCAGCAGCGCCAGCGTCAGTCCCGGCAGCGACCGGGTCACGCCGGTCGGCAACGACGGGTGTGGCTCGCTGTCTGCGGTCCGGTAGGCGCCGAGCAGGTAGAGAATGCAGGCTCCACCCAGGACGAGCGGCACTGTCTTGATGTAGATCTGCGAGGCCAGGAACCGTAGCGGGAACAGTAGCAGGGCGAGCAGCAGGCCGAAGCCCGCCGCGATCAGGTCGAGCCGGCGGTTGTAGTACCACCGGACGACCCGGTTGGTCACGCCGTCGCCCCCCTGTCGTCGAGCGCTCGCTCGTAGACCTCGACGAGGTCGGTCGCCATCCGGGACAGGCCCAGGCCGTCGAGGACGTCCCTGGCGTTGGACCGGCCGGGCCCCGAGAGGACCGCTTCGAGGCCGGCGACGAGGCCCTCGGTGTCGGTACAGACGAGGGAATTGTGGACGTTCGTGAGGGTCTCCCGGACGAAACCGACGTCCGTCGAGACGACGGGGACGTTGCAGGCTGCGGCCTCCTTGACGACCATCGGCCCGCTCTCCCGGGTCGAGGTCACCAGAAGGGCGTCGCTGGCGTTCACGTAGTAGGGCATTTCGCCGTAGGGGACGTCGGTCACCGTCCGGAGGTCGGCGTCGACGTCGGCCCGCTCGACCACCTCGACGGCCCGGGGATAGTCTTTCTCGGGCCGGTTCTCTGCGTAGGGGAACAGGACGACCGTCTCGTCGGCGTCCCAGCCGACGTGCTCTCTGGCCTCGTCCCGTGGGATGGGTCGGAACCGGTCGAGGTCGATGCCGAAGGGCACGACCTCGTGGTCGCAGTCGACGACCGAACACATCGCCTCGCTGGGGAGGACGACGGCGTCGGCGTACCGGGCGCTGTACCGACTGAGTTCGGTAAGCCAGCGGCGGTCGCTCATCACGTCCGACCCCCACAGCGAGAGCACCACCGGTCGGGAGGGCTGGGCCAGGGCGAACGGGCCGAGCAGCCCCCAGTTGGCGTGGACGACGTCGTAGCCGTCGAGCGAGTGGCCGAGCACCTTCGGCACGTACTTCACGTAGTCGGTGACCGACCGGTAGGAGCCGGGCTCGAAGTTGCCCGGTACCCTGAGCGTCGTGCAGTCGACGCCTTCGGCTTCGAGGGCCCGGACCTGGTTCTGGAAGAACGACCTGGTCGAGGTGTACAGGTGGAGGACCCGCACCGTCAGCCCCCCGCCCGGGCAACCTGGTCGACGATGACGTCGGTGGTGTCCCGTTTTTCGGCCAGCAGGTCGACCCGGCGGCGCTCCCAGCGTGCGTCGTCCTCGGCGTCGAGAATCTCGAGTGCCCGCTGGATGCCCCGGGCGTGGCGGTCCGGCCCGTCGAAGTGGTACAGCAGGCCGTACTTTTCCTCGAGTTCCGCCGTGTAGCCCATCGACAGCGTGTTGACGTAGATGGCCGGCGTTCCCAGCAGCGCGCTCTCGGCGGCCGTCGTCGCCCCTTCACCGATGGAGAGGTCGGCGTAGTACAGCAGGTCGTGCATCCGGTGGGGCGGGACGGAAAGCTGGTAGTCGTCCAGGCCGGCCGGCAGGTCCGTCTCGGACGTGAGCTGGACCTCTGCGCCGGCCGCCTCGAGTCTGGTGACCACGTCGACCAGGTCGTCGAAGCCGCCCTGGCCCATATCGTGCGAGGAATCCCAGCTGCTGAACCGGCAGACGACGAGCGTGTCCTCCGGGTCGACGCCGGCCTCGTCGAGGACGCTCGGGTCCGGCTCGAACCGGTCGGGGTGGAGGTAGGCAAGTTCGTGGTACCCGGGATAGGTGACGGAGTCGCCGCGGATCCGGCCCCGGTAGCAGTCCGGCGTGCAGACGACGTGAGCGAAGGGGTAGGCCAGGCGCTTGATGATCGTCGCGTGTTCGGTGTCGTAGAAGACGACGCTCCGCGCGCCGACCAGCCGGGCGACGTGGGCCGCCGCGACGCCGCCGATGGCGGTGATGACGTCCGGGTCGAGCGCCCTGGCTCGCCGGAGGAGGTTCAGTTCGTAGGTGGCCTGCACCCCCGCCAGTTCCAGCAGCGAGTCGGACTCGCCGGCGAGCACCTCGTGGTCGATGCCGTAGACGTCGAGCAGGTCGACCACCAGTTCGTTCCGGCGTGCGAAGACGTGGACCTCGTGGCCCTCCCGCTCCAGCACGTCGATGGCGTTCCGGAAGAAGTGGACGTGGGCCGGGTGCTGAACGGTGACGACGACGTTCACTCCCGACCCACCTCCTCGGAAGCGTCGTCTTCGGCGTCGAGGACCATCGCGGCGACCACCGACAGACAGCCCAGCAGGAGCGACAGGACGGCGCCGACCGCCGGGACGGCAGCGTCCTCGTCTCGTCGGAGTGCGTCGACGAGCATCCCGACGGCCGCGCCGACGCCGGCCGCGCCGACGGCGTAGAAGAAGACGAGCGGGTGGAAGTCCCGGGTGAGGTAGGTTCGGCGGAGTCGCCACAGGAACGACTGCAGGAGCGTCCAGGAGGTCTTCGGGGCGAACCGGCTGTAGTCGATGGTGCTTGCCTCGTCGCCGTAGCACGCCGGCATCGAGACGTCGGCCACGCGGGCCCCGGCGACGTTCAGCCTGACAAGGAGGTCGTTCGTGTAGTCGTGGCCGGCGGGGATGGCGTCGATGTCGATGGCCGCGAGCGCCTCGTGGGAGATGGCGGTGTAGCCGTTCTGGGGGTCCATCGTCTTCCAGTAGCCCGAGGCGACCTTGGTGAGCATCGTCAGCAACCAGTTGCCGAACAGGCGGAAGGCCGGCATCTCCTCGCGGGCCTCCGGGTCTGCCAGCCTGTTGCCCTTGGCGTACTCCGCCTCGCCGGAGACGACGGGGTCGACCAGGTCCGGCATGTACGCCGGGTCCATCTGGCCGTCGCCGTCCATGGCGACGGTCACGTCCATCCCGTCCTCGTAGGCGTGGCGGTAGCCGGTGCGGATGCCGGCGCCGGCGCCCCTGTTTTCCTCGTGGCGAATCGGGACGATGCGGTCGTCGACGGGGACGCTGTCGCCGGATCGGGCCTCACCGTCGTCGGCCGGTTCGTCGCCGTCTCCGGCCGGCTCGCTGCTCTCTTCGGCTGGCCCGTCGCCGTCGTCGGTCGGCCCGTCGTCACTCTCGAGCGTCAGACCGCCGTCGGCTACCGACACCGCTCCGCGTACTCGGTCGGCGTCGGCCTCGTCAGTGACGTCCGTCTCGGGCACACGTCGCCGGATCTCCGCCCAGGTGCCGTCGGTCGACCGGTCGTCGACGGCGTAGATGCGGTCGACGAAGGGCGGAATCGTGTCGAGCACCTCGCCGACGTGTTCGACTTCGTTGTACGCCGGCACGACGACCGCTATCGAGTGGTCGTCGTAGGAGGGTGACGCCGACTCCGTCCGGTCGGGTCGGGCGGCACTCGTCCGGTCGGACCGGGTGGCACTGGCCCGGTCGGACCGGGTAGCACTGGCCCGGTCGGGCCGAGTCGCGCTCGTCCCGTCGTCCGACCGGCCCCGTCGCTCGTCGTCCGGCGTCCCTGCCGGGCTCTCGCCGTCTGTCTCTGGTGTGGGGCTCATGTGGGTCACGCTCTGTGGCCGCCGCGAGACTGCGGCGTGTGGGTACGAATCCGGAGGCACTGTCGGGGTTTTATTATCGGTCAGATAAGCTCTCACGCGCCGCGCTGCCGAGACGAGGGGCCGGGCGGAAGACGCCGGCGGTCCGGACGGCCCGAACTGTTGATCCCGAGCGTTGCAGCCTTACCCGGCCGATAAGCGGGGAGCTATCGGATTTATAATGAAGGCCGGTCGTCGCCCACGTCTTCTCACGCGCCGCGGTCCGGCGATTCCGCGGTGGAGTACGACTCATGTCTGACAGCAACCTACACGCGGACGGCGGCTCGACCAGGGTCTCCAGGTCGTCGGAGCCCGTCGACCTCGCCGACGAAGACACAGACGGCTCGGCGGTTTCCGAGTCCGAGACCGTGCCCGAACGGGCGACTATCTGCGTCGTCGGCCTTGGCTACGTCGGCCTGCCGCTGGCGACTGCCTTCGACGCGGCCGACCAGCGCGTCATCGGCTACGACGTCGACCAGGAGAAGGTCGACCGCCTGGCCGAGGGCGAGGACCCGACCGGCGACGTCGGCGACGAGCGCGTCGCAGAGAGTTCGGTCCGGTTCACCGCTGACCCGGCACCCATCTCGCGGGCCGAGTACGTAGTCATCACCGTCCCGACGCCCATCGACGACCACGAGAATCCGAACCTGGAGTTCGTCGAGGCGGCCGGCCGAGAGGTCGGCCAGCACCTCGCTCCCGGGTCGACGGTCATCCTCGAATCGACGGTCTATCCCGGCGCCACCGAAACTGTGCTCGTCCCCGCCATCGAGGAGACGTCCGGCCTCACCGCCGGCGAGGAATTCAACGTGGGCTACTCGCCGGAACGTGCCTCGCCCGGCGAGGAAGGGCGGGGCGTCAGCGACGTCGTGAAAATCGTCGGCGCGGACGACGAGGAGACGCGCGACGAACTCGCTCAGCTCTACGGCCGGATCGTCGACGCCGGCGTCTACCGCGCCCCGGACGTCGAGACGGCCGAGCTGGCGAAAGTGATCGAGAACGTCCAGCGGGACATCAACATCGCGCTAGTGAACGAACTCGCCATCGCCTGTGACCACATGGACATCGACACCGAGGAGGTGCTGGAAGCCGCCGGGACGAAGTGGAACTTCCACGACGAGTACTCGCCCGGCCTGGTCGGCGGTCACTGCATCCCCGTCGACCCACACTTCCTCGCCCACCGCTCCGAGCACGAGGGCTTTTCCCCGAAACTAGTCCTCCAGGCGCGGGAGATCAATTCCTACCTCCCCACGCACGTGGCGAACCGGGTCGTCAGGGCGCTCAACGACAACCGGAAGGTCCTCCGCGAGAGCCGCGTCCTGATGCTCGGCATGTCCTACAAGGAAAACGTCGGCGACATCCGCACCTCGGAAGTCGACGGCGTCATCGACGAACTCGCGTCCTACGACGTCCACGTCGAGGGGTTCGACCCCCACGGCGACGACGACGCCATGCGCGAGGAGTTCGACGTCCCGGTCCAGGGTTCGCTGGACCCAGGCGGGTTCGACGCCATCGTCGTCGCCACGGGCCACGACGAGTTCGCAAACCTCAACTTCGACACGCTCGCGGCGGAGATGCGCGACGACCCCGTTCTGGTCGACGTCTCGGGCGACCTGGACGGCGACGACGCGGCCAGAGCGGGCCTCGACTACCACCGCCTCTGAGCGGCGTCCACCTGTCCGATGACCCGTCTCACGTCAACGTGCCACGTACCCCTCGAAACCACCCGATAGGCGAATTTCGGCTTACGGATACCCCAGATCACCCCCCGACCGTTTGATGCGCGGTCTAAAGCGAAACAACTCCATGTTCTGATAAATAGGGGGCCGGAGTGCCAGAACTGAACCGTTGAGAGACCAATACGGCGGAATTCGGGGCTTAGACCCGTCGTATTCCGGGCTGAATCGGCTTAATTGGGATGCAAAAGAGTGCAACAATCGGGACGGAATCGGCCTTTTATCGTATCTTAGTAGAATGTATACCTGAATCCAATGAGCCAATCAAGTTCGCAAACGGTCCCCACGAACGCCGCAACCGACCAGCGCCTCGAAGCACCCGTGACGGCCGACATCGCGGCCGACGACGCCGACGGGGCAGCGACGAGCGCCGACGCAGGCGAGGACCTGCAGTTGAGCAAGGACGACCTGTTCCACCTGCTGCAAAACGAGCGCCGGCGGGCCGTCCTCCGGTACCTGCGGGGTCGCGAAGACGAGGCCGTCCGGATGCGAGACGTCGCCGAGCAGGTCGCCGCCTGGGAGCACGACACGACGGTCAAGGCGCTGACCTCCGACGAACGCCAGCGCGTCTACATCGCGCTGTACCAGTCCCACCTCGACAAGCTGGACGACGCGGGCGTCATCGAGTACAACAAGCCACGAGGAATCGTCCGGGCGACGCCGCTGTTTCCCGAAGTCGCGAAGTACGTCGACGTGGTCGCCGGCGACGAGACGGCCGGATCCGACGGCGGCTGGGAACAGCGCTACCTCGGCGTCTCGGTCTGTAGCTCCCTGCTGCTGGCCGGGAGCGCACTCGACCTGTCCGTCCTCCAGGTCCTGTCGGGCTTTGCCGTGAGCGTCCTCATCCTCGCGATGTTTTCGGCGCTCACGGCGGTCCACGTCCTCCAGTCCTCGGAGGGGTCGATCCGGGAGGCGCTTACGAGAGCCCAATAAGTATATATCACTTCCGGCCATTTCACCGACCGATACGTAGCGATACCCGCCCCGCAAACTGTGATTCACTCCCATCGCCGGACAGCACGGCGGGAATTCCCGCCAGACGACCGACCGGCTCGACCACCGCCGGCACGCCAACCTGACCGAGTATGAGTAGCTCCGAACCCGACAAGCGACGACTCGCCCTCCTCCTGGTAGTCGTCTGTGTCGCGTCGGTGGTCACCACCGGGCTGGCGAGCGCGGCCGGCGACGGCGCGACGGCCCAGCTCGAGGTCACCAACGTCACCTACGGCAACGAGAGTCTCGCCCAGCGCCACAGCGACCGGCTGTACGTCTGGCGGTCGGCCAACCAGTCGATGAACGTAACCATCGGGCCGGTCGACGACTTCCCCGATGACGCCGACCAGTGCATCCGCGTCATAGGAACCGACAACGCCAGCGTGACCGACCCCTCGGCCAGCAACGCGACGGCGACGACGCTCGTTTGCCGGCCCTGGCCGCCCGAGGGCGTCGCCGAGAACTACTCCTCGGAACCCATCACGACGACGTTCGACCTGGACAACTGGACCCGCAATCGGAGCGGGTCGTGGCTGCTCAGCTACACAGTCAGTTCCCACGACAACGGGACGACCGTCCTGGCGAGCACGGACATGCCGGTCGTCATCGTCGAGCGACAGGGTGACGTGGACGACGACGGGCTCGACAACCGGAACGAGGTAAAGTTCGAGACGAACATCAGCAACGCCGACACGGACACGGACGGTCTCGAGGACGGCAAGGAGGTGCACACCTACGGGACGTCGCCGCGGAAGAACGACACCGACGGCGACGGCCTCCACGACGCCCGCGAGATAAACGGCAAGACCGACCCCCTCAACCCCGACACGGACAACGACTCGCTGGGCGATTACGAGGAAGTCGAGAAGTACTCGACTAACCCCACCGTCAAAGACACCGACGAAGACGGCCTCATCGACGGGAAGGAGGTCCACGAGTACGAGACCGACCCGACGAAGAAGGACACCGACGAGGACGGGCTCATCGACGGGACCGAGGTCACGTTCGGCACGGACCCGACCGACCCGGACACGGACGGTGACGGCCTCTCCGACGGCAAAGAACACGAGATAGGTACCAGCGCACTGAAGGCCGACACGGACGGCGACTTCCTGAGCGACAGCACCGAACGCACGCTGGGTACCGACCCGACGAGCGCCCTCTCGACGGCCGTCACCCTCCTCATCGTCGGGGTGGTACTGGGCGGGTCGTTCGTCTACGTCTGGCGCTCGCTACCGCCGCTGGACGAACTACTCCCGGCCGACCCCAACGCGACGACGAACTCGGGTACCGGTGGCGAGAACCACACGAACGGCAGGGGACCGGGAGCGGCCCCCGCCGCGACGGCGACAGACGCCGCCAACCAGGACGTACTCCTGACCGACGAGGACCGCGTCCTCCAGATCTTAGAAGAAAACGGCGGTCGCGTTGGCCAGAGCACCTTCACCCAGGAAACCGACTGGTCGAAGTCGAAGGTGAGCCGTCTGCTGTCGAAGATGGAAGACAACGACCAGGTGTGCAAGATCAACGTCGGCCGGGAGAACAT
The DNA here is from genome assembly GCA_964523745.1 of uncultured Halobacteriales archaeon. Taxonomy (GTDB): domain Archaea; phylum Halobacteriota; class Halobacteria; order Halobacteriales; family Haloarculaceae; genus CAZGAX01. Next base: position 24,911 of record CAZGAX010000036.1, read on the forward strand.
CATCACGCTCCCCGGCCACGAACCCGAGAGCAGCAAGTCCCCTCACGAGACGTAGCGTCGCCGGACGTCGCGCCGAGCGACGGAATCCCGGGACTGCCCCGCGTCTGACGGCCGTCTGACACTGTCTCGACGGTTGCAGATCGTTACAACGCTGCTAAGAAGCTTTACCTGCTGGATAGTAATGCGCATACAGGGCTACTACCAGGTATGGCCAGCCAACGGTTACGTCGCCACCCGAACAGTGTCACCCGCACCGCGTCCTGTGTCCCCTCCATCGTCCCCACCATCCACTGCGGGGTGGCGTAGATGTGTGGTATCGTCGGCCGCGTCGGGACCGGCGAGTCGCTCTCGAAACTCGTCCAGGGCCTGGAGAACCTGGAGTACCGGGGGTACGACTCCGCCGGCATCGCCGTCCAGAACGGCAGCGGCATCGAGGTCGAGAAGTGTAGCGGCCGGGTCGACGACCTCGCGACGGAACTCGAGTGGGGTCGGACCGACGGCCACGTCGGCATCGGCCACACCCGCTGGAGTACCCACGGCCCGCCGACCGACAGGAACGCCCACCCCCACACCGACGAAGCCGACCAGCCGGGAGCCCGGGAGTCCGCTTCGGTCGCGGTCGTCCACAACGGCGTCATCGAGAACTACGACGCCCTCCGCGAACAGCTTCGCGCCCAGGGAGCGAACTTCACGAGCGAGACCGACACTGAGGTGATCCCCCACCTGATCGAGTCCGACCTCGCCGACGGCGCGAGTCCCGAGGCAGCCTTCCGGGAGGCCGTCGGCACGCTGGAGGGTAGTTACGCCATCGCCGCCCTCGTCGAGGACGAGGACGCCATCTTCGCCGCCCGGAACGAGTCGCCGCTGGTGGTCGGCTTCGGCGACGGAGAGCACTACCTGGCGAGTGACGTCCCTGCCTTCCTGGAGTTCACCGACGAGGTGTGCTACCTCGAAGACGGCGACGTCGCCCGACTGGAACCGACGAGCGTCAGGATCACGGACGAGGCTGGCGAGCCCGTGACCCGCGACGTCGAGACTGTCGACTGGGACCCCGACGAGACCGGCAAGGGCGCCTACGACCACTACATGCTCAAGGAGATCAACTCCCAGCCGACGGCCCTGACGAACACGATCGAAGGCCGCGTCGGCGGGGACGGCCGGAACCTCCACCTCGAGGACTTCCCGCCGGGGACCTTCGAGGACGTCTCGCACGTCCAGCTCGTGGCCTGCGGGACCTCCCACCACGCCGCGTTGTTCGGGCAGACTCTCCTCAAGAGCTGTGACGTCCGGACGGAGGCGATCCGGGCCAACGAGTACGAACACACCGTCGGCCCCATCGACGAGGAGACACTGGTCGTCGCCGTCACGCAGAGCGGCGAGACGGCCGACACGCTGTCGGCCCTGGAGACGGCGAACGGCCGCGGCGCCCGGACGCTGGCGGTGACGAACGTCCTCGGCTCGTCGGCCACCCGCGTCGCCGACGACTCGCTGTTCATCCGCGCCGGCCCCGAGATCGGCGTCGCCGCGACGAAGACGTTCTCCTCGCAGGCCGTGACGCTCGCCCTGCTGGCCGACCGCCTCGCCCACGACGTCCCGTCGGCCAGCCCCCGAGAGGACCGCGCCGACCTGTTCGACGCGCTGGAGTCGCTGCCCGACGACCTCCGCGAGGTGCTGGAGACGACCGACGCCGAGAGCGTCGCGCGCCACTACCTCGGCAGCGAGTCGTACTTCTTCATCGGCCACGGCATCGCCAACGCCGTCGCCAAGGAGGGCGCGCTGAAGTTCAAGGAGATCACCTACGAGCACGCCGAGGGCTTCGCCTCGGGCGAGCTGAAACACGGCCCGCTGGCGCTGGTGACCGGCCAGACCCCCCTGTTTGCCGTCCTCACGGGCGACGAGGACCGCGACGCCAAGACGCTGACCAACGCCCAGGAGGCCCAGACTCGTGGCGCACCGATCGTGGCCGTGGGGCCCGGGAGCCAGAAGTCTACCAAGCTGGCCGACGCCCACCTGACGGTGCCCGACACCCATCCGGTGTGGGCCTGCCTGCTGGCGAACGTCCAGCTCCAGCTGGTCTCCTATCACGCCGGCGCCCAGCTCGACCGGGCCATCGACAAGCCCCGGAACCTCGCCAAGAGCGTGACCGTGGAGTAGGGGTTTCGCCCGGGTTGGAGACGAGCGGTTTCCCTTTATAAGCTGACGAGAGTATATAAGGGTGGAATGGCAGTCGATAGTGCTCGATCTGCTTCTTTCAGCACCACGACCGCCAGAGCGACGACGGTGAAAGCCCTCACCTCGCTGGCTATGGGATTAAGACCTCGCATACAGCACCGCAACCGCAACGACGACGAAAGCCCTCACCTCGCTGGCGGTCGTTGCTGGGCATATCCTCGCTACGCTCGGATAGCGGCCCAGCAACGACTAGATAGAACGCCAGCGAGGTTCGCCCTTTCAGTCCACCAGGGGATCGACTGATCCACGGGCTGTGGCGCGCTGGCTCGACGCCGAGTGCGAGACGCGACCGATAGGGAGCGTCTCGGGACGGCGAACGGCGAAGCCGTGAGCCAGCGAGGCGGTCGAGCCAGTACGCGAGGGACGACCGAGGGAACGGAGTGACCGAGGGAGTCGGCTGGGGAGGGT
>CAZGAX010000037.1:0-27309 GCA_964523745.1 uncultured Halobacteriales archaeon
CGAGCTAACGGCGCGAAGCGCCGTGAACGACCGGGGGCTTTCTGGCTGTTTGCGGCGGGCAAGAGCCCAGTAGCTATAGAAAAACGCTACAACAGACCCTCTTCCTTCGCGAGCAGGAGACCCTCGATAGTCGCGTCGTTGGCAGGCTCCTCGCGGGCCCGGTCCAGGGCCTCGTCCGCCGGAATCGGCCGCACCTCCAGAAACTCGTTGTCGTCCAGGTCTTGCTCCACAGGCGTCAACCCCTCGGCGTAGACGATTCCACGCCGGTGTCGCATCGCTCCCGTGGCCACCCAGAAGTCCTCCAGGAGCGAGACGCCCGAGGCCTCGAAGCCCGTCTCCTCGCGGAGTTCGCGGGCACCGGCCGTGGTGAAGGACTCGCCGTCCTCCACGATGCCAGCGGGAAGCTCCAGGCAGTGCTCGGCGATGGGCGGGCGGTACTGCTCGACCATCACCACCTGGTCGTCCGCGACGGCGACGACCACGACGGCGGGTGCCAGCTCCGCCCAGTAGTACTTCTTCGTCGAGCCGTCGGGCTGTTCGACCAGGTCGTAGCGGCCGGTGAACCAGCCCGTCTCGTACTCCGCGACGGATTCGAGGACCGTCCAGCGGTCGTCCGCGTCGGCGTCGGTGTCGTTCCCTTCGTCGTCAGTAGTCATGCCGGCTCCTCCTGCGTGATGGCGATCCGGTAGCGAGTCCCGTCGTCGGTCACGTAGACCGCGTCGCCGTCGGTCGCCGTGGCGTTTATCTGCCGGAGCGAGTTCAGTTCGTCGAACGGCGAGTGGGTGAACGCCTCCTTGAACCCGACGTAGCCCTTCCAGTAGGGCTCGGAATACCCCGTGGCGTTGGCTGCGGGGTCGGCGTTTGCGATGGCCTCAGTCGTGTACGGGTAGTGCGAATCTGGGTACTCGGTGACGTTGACGGCCGGTCCCTGGCTGTCGGCGGGCGTCGCCGTCAGGTAGTACGGGTCGCCGCTCTTGATGTAACTCGGCAGGGCACCCAGAGCGAGCAAAAGGGCCAAAATGACGAGGATCGCGATAGTGACGTTGCGGGTCCGACGGCGCACTCAGACCACCTCGCTGTAGAGCCGGCCCACGGCCTGCCGCCGGAGCGTCTCGACGGCGGCCTCGCGCTGTGCCGAGAAGGTCGCCGCAATCACGGTGTCGGCGTAGGGTGCGTGGTGCCAGGCGACACGTTCGACGTTTTCGCTCCCCAGCTCCACCGTTTCGAGGTCGCGGTCGACCAGCCAGTCCTCGTACTCGTCGCGAGTCCCGACGTGAACCCGAAGCCGGGCGGCAAAGAGCGTTTCCTGGGCCCGGGCGACGACGTCGTCAGTGACGCGCTCGTCGTAGTCCTCGGGGTCGAGGACGGCCTTCGCGACCTCTCTCGTCACGGCTGCGGCTGCCGGCGCGAGGTCGTCGAAGTGGTCGCGAACGTCCTCGGCGGTCACCGGCGCGACTGAGCCCTCGGTATCCATGTGGGTCCCTGGACGTTCCGGGGACTATTCGGTTTCGGAGTCGGTGCTCTCCTCGCCATCGTTTGCGGCTGCCTCGTCGCCGTCGCTCGTGGCGTCCTCGCGGCGCTGCTCGGTCATCTCTCGGGCCGTCTCTATGATGTCGCGCGCTTCGTCGTCGAGGTTGTCCTCGCCGTCACCGAATCGGCCGGGGTCGACCGCTGCTGGATGAGTGGGGGACGCGTCGTAGTCCCGCTGGCCGTGGCTGTGGTCGTGGCCCTGACCACCGTGGTCGTGCGTCTCGTCCAGGCCACCGGCGGTGTCCTCGAACAGCTGTGGAAACTCACGCTCCTCGGCCAGGGGGGCGACTTCCGCCGCGAGGGCGTCCTCGTCGTAGTCGGCCCAGTCGGGGACGCGCTCGTCCAGCCAGGCCTCGTGGTCGCCGCCACGGGCGATGGCCGTAAACGCCAGGTGGTTCGCGAGGTGGCCAGCGTCGGCCTGCGGGTCGTCACAGACCGGACAGGCGTAGCCCATGGCGGAGCGAAGGACCTGCTGGCAGAAATGAATTGGCGTTCAGTCGCGAACCAGGACCAGCGCGTCCTCGCCGTCGCTGTAGTACCGGGGAATAGTCCGGCGATGGACGAATCCCACGTCCTCGTACAGGCCACGGGCGGCCTCGTTGCCCTCCCGGACCTCCAGTTTGACCGAGGCCACGCCCTGGGCCTCGAGGACGGCGAGCGCCCGCCGGAGGAGTTTGCGGCCGATGCCCTCGCCCCGGTGGTCCTCGTGGACTGCCAGGTCCTTGATGTGGCCCAGCGGCCGGCCGTGGTTCGGGACGGTATCCGCGACGACGTACCCGACGACGCCGAGGTCGTAGGCGACCAGAAAGCCCGGGTCGCCGAGGTACTGCTCGAAGGCGGTAAAGGGCCAGGGCTGGGGAAACGACGCCTGCTCGATGCGGAACACTGCAAGCAGGTCGGCACGCTCTGCTTCCCGTACGGTCGGCCCGTCACCCTGCCGCGGTGCCACCGTCGTCACGGCCAGAACTACGCCCCGTCCGCTTATAGGCATGGTGGCAGATCCCGGCCACCACGACAGCCACCGTGCCGGAATCTGCAAACACAAGGTTCTTAATTATCAGACCCAAAAGTGAGAACGCACCCGTTTGGGTGCCACCCCCCACCCCCACCCCACACTCTTTCCACTTTCCACTTCCTTTCAGTCGAAGACTCGCCCCACAGCAGTGCTACCGTTCGTTCCAGGATGTTTCAGGTCGATAGCGTTAGCTCCCGGACGGGAGAACGGGGCAACCGACCGCAACCGACCGCAACCGACGGCAACCGACGGTTCCCGTCGCGGCAGCGTCAGGGATAGACGAGGATAGTGCCGTAGTCGCCTTCGACGACGGCGACCTCCTCGCCGGACTCGGCGCGGTGTTCCTCGTGGACGGTGACGGCGTCGCCGGGAATGACCGCGACTTCCTCACCCAGATCCACCTCGATCTCGCCGTCGAGTTCCTTCTGGCGCTTGACCTCGGCCGGGTCCATCGACTCGAGGGCGCCGACGACGGCACCGGCCTGGTCGCGGAACTCCGGGCCGATGGTCGCGTGGTCGGGTTCGACCTCGACCGGGACGAGTTCGACCGTCGGCTCGCCCTCCCTGACGTGGACCGGGGCGTTGACGGCCTCGCTGAGGTCGTACGTGTCGACGGCCGGCTCTAGCGCTTCGTCGGGGTAGACCTCGACCTTCGAGAGGTCGGCGTTCAGCGCCATCCCCTCGTCGGACTTCCAGCCTCGGACCGTCGAGGCGGTGTCGGCGATGAGCGCGCCGACGGCTTCTGCCTCCTCGTCGGCCATCTCCAGGTCCGGCCAGGACGACCCGTGGACGCTGCCGTCGGTGCCGGGCAGGGCGTGCCAGGCTTCCTCTGCGAGGAAGGGAGCGAAGGGCGACACCATCCGGAGCGAGGCCGACAGCGCCGTATAGAGGGCCTGTCGGGCGGCGTCGCGCTCCCCGGGCCGGCCCTCGTAGAGCCGGCCCTTGATCAGTTCGAGGTAGTCGTCGGCCAGGTCGTGCCAGACGAACTCGCGGATCTGCCGGAGTGCCGAGTCGTAGCGGTACTCGTCCATCTCCGCCTGGACCTCCTCGGCGACCCGGCTGGCCCGCGAGAGGATCCAGCGGTCGACGTCGCGGTATGCCGGATCGGTCAGGGGTTCGCGGTCCTCCTCCAGGTGCTGGGCGGCAAAGCGGGTGATGTTCCACACCTTGGTCTGGAAGCGTGACGCCGAGGTGGCCTCCTTGGGCTGGTACTGGACGTCACTGCCGGGTTGGCCGCCCAGCGCGAGGGCCTGCCGGATGGCGTCGGCGCCGAACTCCTCGATGCCCTCCTGGGGTGTGACCACGTTCCCACGGGACTTGGACATCTTGTTGCCGTCGGGGCCGAACACCATCCCGTTGATGAGGATGTCGTCCCACGGCTTCTCGTCGGTGAGCGCCCCGACCCGAAGCAGGGTGTAGAACGCCCACGTCCGGATAATGTCGTGGCCATGCGGCCGCAAGGCGGTCGGCTCGAACTCGTCCAGGTCGGTCTTCTCGGGCCAGCCTCGAATGTGCAAGGGCGTAATCGACGAGTCCATCCAGGTGTCCATCACGTCGGTCTCGCCCTGCCAGTCGTTGGCGCCACACTTGGGACAGTCGCCGACGGCGGGGTCCTCATCGGTCGGTTCGACGGGCAGGTCCTCGGCCGTGGCGACGTGCCACTCGCCACACTCCCCGCACTGCCAGGCGGGGATCGGCGTGGCGAAGACGCGCTGGCGGGAGATGACCCAGTCCCAGTCCATCCCCTCGGTCCAGGTCTCCAGCCGGGAGTACATGTGGTCGGGGATCCAGTCGACCTCCCGTGCTTTCTCCAGAATTAGGTCCTGGTCGACCTCGACGAACCACTGCTCTTTCGAGAGGATCTCGATGGGAGTGTCACACCGCCAGCACTGGCCGACGTTCTGCGTGGTGTGTTCGGTGTCCTCCAGATACCCCTCGTCGTCGAGCGCGTCGGCGATTTCCGTCTTTGCCTCGTCGATCGCCAGACCCTCGAACTCGCCGGCGAGGTCGTTCAGCCGGCCGTCCTCGGTGAACACGGCGCGAAGGTCGAGTTCGTGCTCGGCCCACCAGTCGACGTCCTGCTTGTCCCCGAAGGTGCAGATCATCACGGCGCCGGTCCCGAAGTCGCCGTCGACGGCCTCGTCGGCGATGAGCTCGACCTCCTGGCCGAACAGCGGGACCTCGAACGTGTCGCCGACGCGGTCGGCGTAGCGCTCGTCGTCCGGGTCGACTGCCATCCCGACGCAGGCCGCAAGCAGTTCCGGCCGAGTCGTCGCGATTTCGATGTCGTCGTTGCCGATGCCTTCGAAGGTAACGTAGTAGAGCGTTCCCTCCTGCCCCTCTTCGGTCTCGACCTCGGCGTCGGCGATGGCGGTCTCACAGCGTGGACACCAGTTGACGGGGTGTTCGTCCCGGTAGACGAGGTCGTCGTCGGCCATCTCGACGAACGAGCGCTGGGTCTTGCCCCAGTACTCGGGGTCCATCGTCTTGTACTCGGCCGACCAGTCGATGCCGAATCCCAGGTCCCGCATCGTCTCTTTCATCGAGTCGATCTGGTCCTCGGTGTGTTCGATACACATCTCCCGGAACTCGTCGCGGGGGACGTCCGTCCGGTGGATGTCGTGGTTTTCCTCGACCTTGACCTCGGTCGGCAGGCCGTGACAGTCCCACCCCTGGGGGAAGAGGACATCGTCGCCCTGGAGGCGGTGGTAGCGCGCGGCGAAGTCGATGTAAGCCCACTGCAGGCCGTGGCCGAGGTGGAGGTTGCCGGTGGGATACGGCGGCGGCGTGTCGATGACGTAGTCCGTATCGCCGGAATCTTCGTATTCGTAGACGTCCATCTCCTGCCACTCGTCGCGCCACTTCGCTTCGACGGTGTCGGGGTCGTAGCTGTCTGGAAGGTCAGTCATGGGTTGCGGAACTCAGGCTGCTCGTCGTGCAGTTCGGACCGAAAAGGCGCGTGGTGCCGGACTCGCCGCTGCGAATCCGGCTATCGTACTACCGACGCGCTCTCGTCCATACTGTCACGCTGGACTGTCGGTCGTATAAATTTTCGCTTCGTGTGCCACGCCGGGCCGATCGGCACTCACTCGCCGTCTCCCACCTCGAGAACCGTCCCGTTTCGCGGGTCCGGTCCCGGTCGAACTTCGCCGCCGGCCTGGGCTCGCAGCAAGGCAGAGTCGTTGACGAAGTAGACCGCCGTATAGTAGCCGTCACCGACCGTTTTGCCGCCGTCGACTCGCTGGTAGTGAGAGAGTCCCATCTCGACGTGAACTCGGTACCCGTCGCCAGACTCGTTGACCCGCGTTGTTACGGCATTGAGGGTCAGGTCAGTCGTGTTGGGATTGCGTATGGCGTTCCAGGCGTGTGCCCGTTCGTAGGCCACGACAAATTCCTTCGCCGACTCGTTCGTGAGGGAGTCCGGCCGGTCGGGAAGCGGCCGGGGTGTCTCAGTCGGCGTGTGGCCGTCCGCGGTACCCGCTCCGCCGGCAGACAGACAGCCCCCAAGGACCAGGACGAGGAGGACGGCGAGCGACCGGTATTGTCGCATGGGGTGAGGTACTGGCGGCGGTCCCAAATACCGCCCGTTCGGCCAAAACGTGTCTTTGAGTTACGGTACCAGGGGCACAGAAGGGCAATACATTCCCGGACGAACTCCCGACCTTGGTTCCCGACGGCGGCTACGGTCGCGATCACTGGGACTTCACTGACGAGTCTCTCGAATTCGCGGCGAGATACCACAACGCATACACTCAACCAGGTGTGATGGGCCGCCAATGAACGGTGCCGAGCTGACGGTCCGCCTGGTCGCCGGGCTCGCGCTGATCCTCACGAACGGCTTTTTCGTCGCCATCGAGTTCGCCCTGACGCGGGCTCGGCAGTTCAGCGAGGAGGAGTTCGTCGGAGACGGTAACACGGCCCTGGAACGGGCCTGGGAGATGACCCACAACCTGGAGATCTATCTCACCACCTGCCAGGTCGGCATCACGGCCTCGAGTATCGCCGTCGGTATCGTCGCCGAACCAGCGCTCGCAGCCATCTTCGAGCCGCTGTTCGCGAACACGGCGCTGGCAGCAGTCGGTTCGGGTGCGATCATCGCCTTCCTGATCATCAATCTGGTGCATCTGACCCACGGCGAGCAGACGCCGACCTACCTCGGCGTCGAACGGTCCCGGATGGTCTGTCGGTACGGGGCGACGCCGCTGTACTGGTTCAACCGGATGATCTCGCCGCTCATCACGGTCGGTGACTGGGTCGCGAAGTGGACGCTACGACTGTTCGGCATCGAGATGACCGGTGCGTGGCTCGAAACCGAGGAGGACGTCATCGAGTCTCGGGCCGACCTGCGAAACCGTCTCGGGTCGGTCCTCGACGAGGGCGACCTTCCGGAGGAGCGCCGTGACGAGGTATTGAACGCCCTCCGGATCGGCGACGTCACCGCCTCACAGGTGATGATCGACCGAGACGAGATCGTCGCGCTCTCGGCCGACGACGACCTCGACGCCACCATCGAGCGGATGGAGGAGTACCCCCACACCCGGTTCCCCCTCGTCGGCGACTCGCTGGAGGACTTCCGGGGGATCGTCTACGTCCCCGCCATCCTGGCCGAGTTCGAGGCTCTGGAGGACGGCGAGAAAACGCTCGAAGACCTGGCCGCACCACCGATGACCGTCTCGCCGGAAACCAGCATCAGCGACGTCATCGACCAGTTCCAGACCCAGCAGCAGGAACTGGCGCTGGTGGTCGGGGCCGGGGAGGTCCACGGGCTCATCACCGCGACGGACGCCTTCGAGGAAGTGCTGGGCGACCTGGAAGATCCCCTCGACGACCAGATCAAGATATAGCGCTCCACCCCCCGCAGGGTGACCACGAAAAAAGGTAATCGACCTCAGGCCGGCGCGTAGCAGACCCAGCCCGTCGGCGGGATCCAGATCGTCACGGTGCCGTTGCCGTCGGTGGTGAAGTTGTCTCCGTTGTTACCGGTGTAGTCTTCGAGTTCCGTGTTCGTCCAGCTCGTCGAGAACTGCCGTTCCCGCCGGCTGTTCGAGCGATTGAGACCGACCAGGACGTTGCCTTCGCGCTCGTAGACGTACGTGTCAGCGTCCACTTGACGAGTGACCGCCGGGCCACCGGCAAGGTTGTTGCGAATCCACAGCAGGTTCTGGATGTCGCTGTCCGTGTACGGCACGTCCTTGTGGTACACCCGCGGGTATCCCTCGTAGGTCAGGATGTACGCGTAGGCCAGTTTGTGGTACTGGGGCGGGTCGCTGTCGTGGTTCGAGACGAACGTCATCGAGTGGAACGGGTCCTGGTTGACCAGGCCCGCGCCGTCGAGAGCGGTCATGTCCCCGTTCTGGTGGAATACGTCTTCCTTCATCGTGTAGTACAGCGCGTAGTCGGTGACTGTCATCCCCGTGTCCGCGTAGCCCTGGTCGTAACTGACCGCACCGTGCAGGACCTCACCGACCTTGTACAGGTCGTGTTCGTCCGCCCAGGGGTTCGCGTAGTCCCGGAAGAACCACTCGGGGATGTGCTTGGCCGCGTCCCAGCGGACGCCGTCGACGCCGAGGCTGGCGTACTTGTCGACGTAGTCCTGTAGCTGGCCGCGGACGTAGCTCGACTCCTGTTTCAGGTCGGGCAACCCGAGCAGGTCCTTGTTCTCGACTTTCCAGTCGTCGCCGTACTCGTCCTCCCCGAGCGTTCCGTTGTGGTGGAAGTCCGACGAACTGAAGTGCGGGAAGTCATAGCCCATCCCGTCGGCCATGTGGTTCATCACCGCGTCGGCGATGACGTCCAATCCGGCGTCGTGGGCCGCGTCGACCAGGTTGGAGAACTCGGCTTCGGTGCCAAAGACGCTGTCGAACGACTTGAAGTTGATGGGCTGGTAGCCTAGCGGCGGATGGTGGTCGTTGTCCTGGTCCGCTCGGGTGAGCCGCGCGTGGTGGGCCGGCGGTAACTGGATCGAGTCGAACCCGGCGCTCGCGATGTCCGAGACGTGGTTCTGGACCTCCGTCCAGTCAGTGTGGTAGAACTGGAGGCACGCGGACTGGCCGACGGCCGATGCACTGCCCGACATGCCTGCTGCCGCGAGTAGTGAAGCGCCAGCGGCGCCGATGCCCTTCAGGACGGTTCGTCTACCGACGCTATTCCCCTTTCCATAGTGTGCATCCCAGCTTAGCATGCGTGTCACAAATCATCGCGTCTGGCAATAAACGCCTAGAATATTTGAGATTTTAATTCTATATATGTAAAATTAATTGAATATAATTAAGTTTACTACGTCGTCCACGGCGCCCCATTCACGTCCGGTAGAGGTTACTAACGACCCGTCGCACGGCAAACCACAACCACTACCACCACGCTCCGTGAGTTCCGAGACATGCAACTGGGCGTCATCGGACTCGGGCGGATGGGCCGGATCGTCGTCGACAGAGTACTCGATACCGGCCACGACGTCGTCGCCTTCGACGTCGACGAGTCGGCCGTCGAGGCCGCCACCGACGCCGGCGCGAGCCCCGCCGAGTCGATCCCGGACCTGGCCGAGTCCCTCACAGACCCGAAGCGCATCTGGCTGATGGTCCCGGCCGGCGACCCAGTCGACGCCGCCCTGGACGAACTCGAACCGTACCTCGATTCGGAGGACGTCGTCGTCGACGGCGGCAACTCCTACTTCCAGGATTCGACGCGCCGGGCCGAGTCTACCCCCGCCGCCTACCTCGACTGTGGTACATCCGGCGGCCCAGCCGGCGCCGAACTGGGCTTCTCGCTGATGGTCGGCGGGCCGGAGTGGGCCTACGAAGAACTCGCGCCGGTCTTCGACGCCGTGGCGACGGGCCCGGAGGGCCACGACCGGATGGGGCCCGCCGGGTCGGGCCACTACGTCAAAATGGTGCACAACGGCGTCGAGTACGCCCTGATGCAGGCCTACGGCGAGGGGTTCGAACTGCTGGCCAACGGGCGGTACGACCTCGACCTCGAGAGCGTCGCCCGGACCTGGAACAACGGCGCCGTCATCCGTTCCTGGCTGCTGGAACTCTGCGAGGAGGCCTTCCGGGAGGAGGGCAACGACCTCGGCGACGTCGCCGACCACGTTGCCGGCGGGTCGACGGGAACCTGGACCGTCCAGGAGGGGCTGGAACAGGAGGTGCCGCTGCCGATTATCTATCAGGCGCTGGCCGAACGGTTTGGCAGTCGGGCCGAGGGGCGGTTCTCCCGGCGGCTGGCCAATCGGCTGCGGTACGGCTTCGGCCGGCACGAGGTAGCGCGACGGGAGTAAGGATCTAGACGCCGAGCCACTCGTCGTTTCGAACCTCGTAGCCGTTCTCCCGGCAGAACGTCGCCGCCTGGCGACGAACCGCTCGCGACCCGGGAATCCGCTGGTCCGATCGCATCCGGTCGACGATCCAGTCGGCGACCGCCCGGATCCCTTCGTCCTCGTCGTCGGCGTCGATCGCCGCCAGTTCCCTGAACGTCTTCTCGTAGGCGTGGCGCTGTGAGTCGTCGAGAGACTCGCGTTGGATCGTCTCGCTGGCCTCGACGACCCGCTTCATCGCCGTGGCGACCGTCGGTCGCTGGACGCGAATCCGGACGCTGTCGGGCGAGTCGAACGTCTCCGCCGTCGAGTCGGCGACCAGGGCCGCGACGGCGTAGGTATCGTCCGGTGTCTCGACGTCGCGGTCGCCGACCGCCGCGACGACGTCACTCCCCGTCGCCGGAAACGACAGTGAGTCCAGTTCCGCCTCGAACCACGCGAGGTCGGACTCGTCAACGGGCGGTTCCGTCTCGTCGCGCCGCTCCAGTTCCTCGGCGAGGTACCGCTCTCGCTGCCGGCGCTCCTCGTCGCGGGCTTGCTTGTCTCGTCCTCGCTTGTCGTCTGGCATCCCTGGAGGTACGCCACCGAGGTGGATAACCCTGTGGCCGGAGGGTGGATTTCGGGAGCCTGGCTTGGAGAATCGGGGGCCGCCGGAACCCGCAGGCGGCCCGGCTGGCCACCGCCCACTGGTCCGCCACGGGGCTACAGTCTCGAAGACCAGCAGTCGAGAACCGAGAACCTCACCGCTGGCGGGTCTCCCGCACCGGATTCCGCTCCCGGGCGGCGGCGAGTTCGTCGGGGTCGACCGCGGCGCTGACGGTGGCCCTGCCGTCGCCGACCCGGTCGAGCACCGACCCGTGGGGGCCGACGACCAGGCTGCCGCCGAGGTGGTCGCGACCGGCCTGGTCGCCGGCGTGGTTCGCCGCGGCGACGTAGCAGGTCCCGTCGAGAGCTCTCGCTCGGCTCAACAGCTCCCAGTCCTCGCGGTAGGATTCCCGCCAGGCGGCACTGACCAGCAGGACGTCGACGTCGCGGCGGTCGTAGGCCAGTGCGGCCTCCGGAAAGTTCAGGTCGTAACAGAGCAGGAAACCAACGCGGCCCACCGGCGTCTCGACGGTGACGGGCCTGTCGCCGGTGGCGAAGGTATCGGCCTCGTCGCCCCACGGGTACTGCTTCCGGTAGACGGCCTCGACGCCGTCCGCGGAGATGCAGACCAGGTCGTTGTAAAGCTCCTGGTCGTCCCGTTCGGGGAGGCCCACGACGAGGGTGGTGTCGGCCTCGCCGGCCACGTCGGCCAGGTCGTCAGTGAGCGGGCCGGGGACCGGCGTCGCCGCCTCGGTCGCCACCTCGAGGTCGTACCCGGTGACGCAGAGTTCCGGAAAGACGGCGAGGGCGACGCCGTCGGGCAGGCCCACGGCCAAGTCGCGGAGTACCTCGCAGTTCCGCTCGACGGCGCCGATCTCGGGTTCGAACTGGCAGGCGGCGACGTGGCGTGGCATGGAAAGAGTGGGGTGGAGACGCAATGGTGGGTGGTGGGGATGAACCGGACCGGCAACGACGCCGAGACTCGTCCGACCCGGCGTTCGGGTGTTACGACCGGAAGGTCATCATCCTTGGTTCACACATGTCCAGGATTTAAACCGTCGGCGGTGCGACCGGCGACGGGAATAAAGGGTGTACATGTGTGTCTGGAGCCTTACCGTGTTGACGACGAGACGATCCCTCAATGAGCGTCGATGACACAGCCGCGGCGGAGGGCGGGACGCCGGCGTCTCTCGCGGTCCTCGGGGAACACATCGATGGCGACGTGGACGCCAGTCGAACCACCCGCCGCCTCTACTCGACCGACGCGAGCATCTACCAGGTGGAACCGGCCGGCGTCGTCGCGCCGGCCTCGCGGGCCGACATCCGGGCCGTCGTTGACTTCGCCAGGGAGCGCGACACCAGCGTCGTGGCCAGGGGCGCCGGCAGCAGCCTCACCGGCAACGCCATCGGCGAGGGCATCGTCGTCGACACCTCCCGATACCTCGACGACGTCGTCGCGGTCGACCCCGAAGCGCAGACTGCTCGGGTCCAGCCGGGGGTCGTCCTCGACGACCTGAACGACCGCCTCGCCGAACACGACCTGTACTTCCCGCCAGACCCGAGCACGTCCAGCACCTGCACCATCGGCGGGATGGTGGCCAACGACGCTGCCGGGCCCCACTCGGTGCTGCACGGGACCACCCGGGACAACATCCGGGCCGTCGAGTGCGTCCTCGCCGACGGCAGCGTCGTGGAGTTCGGCTACCGGGAGGGCGAGGCGCTCCGCCGGACCGTGGCCGGCGAGGGCCACGAGGCCGCCGTCTACGAGACGGTTCTCGATGTCCGCCAGTCGCTGGCCGACGAGATCGCAGCGCGCTACCCCGACGTCGAACGCAACTCCAGCGGCTACGACCTCCAGTCAGCCGCGGCCGCCGACGGCTCGTGGGCCGACCTCTCGAAGCTCCTGGTCGGCAGCGAAGGGACCCTGGCGTTCATCACCGAGGTGACGCTGGACCTGATCGAGCGACCCGAGACCCGGGCGGCGGCGCTCTGTTTCTACGAGGACGTCGTCGGCGCGGCGGCCGCCGTTGCTCCCTCACTCGAAGCCGACCCTAGCGCTGTCGAGCTCATCGACGACGAGGTGCTTGGCTACGCCAGAGATGCCTGGGGCCTGGACCTCGTGCCGCCGGAAGCCGGTGCAGCCCTCCTGCTGGAAGTCGAGACGACGCCCGCCGCCCAGGAGAAGTCCATCGACGCCGCCGTCGCTGCGGCGACGACCGACGACTTCCTCGGCGCCGAGCGGGCCCTGACTACCGAGGAACAGGACCGCCTCTGGAAGGTTCGCAAGGCCTCGAACCCGCTCCTCAATCGCCGGCCGGGTGACGAGCAGGCGCTCTCGTTCGTCGAGGACGCCGCCATCCCACCCGAGCAGTTGCCGGACTACCTCCGCGAAGTCAGGGAGATCCTCACGGACCACGACCTGGACGCCAGCGTCTTCGGCCACGCCGGCCAGGGCGTCCTCCACGTCAAGCCGTTCCTGAACCTGAAGACCGAGGCCGACCGGGAGCGGCTGCGGTCGGTCTCCGAGGCAGTCCACGAGGTCGTCCTCGAGCACGGCGGCTGCGTCTCCGGCGAACACGGCGACGGCCGGCTCCGCTCGCAGTACCTCGAAGACATGTACGGCGAGGCCATCTACGCAGCCTTCCAGCGGGTGAAGGACGCCTTCGATCCCGAGGACGTGTTCAACCCCGCGAAGATCGTCCCGGCCGACGACGGCCGCCTCGCACAGGTGAACGAGGAGCTACGGTACGAGGGGTACGACCCACAGGACGTGGAGACCGCGCTGGACTTCGGCGACGAGGAGGGCTTTGCCTCGCTCGTCGAGCAGTGCAACGGCTGCTCGAAGTGCCGGACGATGGACGGCGGCACGATGTGTCCTTCCTACCGAGGGGCTGAACGCGAAATCACCAGCACCCGGGGTCGGGCGAACGCCCTCCGCGAAGCCATCGACGGCGACCTCGGCGAGGACGCGCTGACGAGCGACTGGTTCGAGGAGGAGGTGCTGGACCTGTGTCTGGCCTGCAAGGCCTGCGAAACCGAGTGCCCGACCGGCGTCGACCTGGCGAAGCTCAAGACCGAGGTCAAACATCAGAAACACCAGGCAGACGGCGTCCCGCTGCGCTCCAGGCTGTTCGGCAACGTCCGGACGCTCAACAAGCTGGGGAGCGCGCTGGCGCCGGTCGCCAACCGCCTCGCGAACCTCGGCCCGGGCCGTTTCGTCGCCGAGCAACTCCTGGGCATCGACCGTCGGCGGACCCTGCCCGAGTTCGCCGGCGAGTCGTTCCTCGACTGGGCAGAAAGTCGTGACGCCGCCCCGGCGGCCGGCGACCGGGGCCGAGTCGCCCTGTTTCCGGACTGTTACATGGCTTACAACCACCCCGACGTGGGAAAAGCGGCGGTCCAGGTCCTGGAAGCGCTGGGCTACGCCGTCGAGGTGCCCGACGTGAACTGCTGTGGCCGGCCGGCGCTGTCCCAGGGGATGGTCGACCACGCCAGGGAGAGCGCCGGGGGCAACGTGGAGCGACTGGCGGAGTACGCCAAGGCGGACGTACCGGTTGTCACCGTCGAGCCATCCTGTGCCTCGGCTCTCGTCGAGTACGACGAGCTGCTCGACGACACCGGTGACATCCCGGACGTGTCGAGCACGGTGGCCACGTTCCTCTACGACCGGATCGCAGCCGGCGAGCTCGAGATCCCGGTGCGCGACGCCGACGAACCGGACGACCTGGTCGCCTTCCACGGCCACTGTCACTCGGGAGCCAAGGGGTGGGACCACGCCCCGGTGGCGCTGCTGCGCCAGGCCGGCTACGAGGTCGAGCCGGTGGATTCGACGTGCTGTGGCATGGCCGGCTCGTTCGGCTACGAGACCGAACACTACGACCTCTCGATGGCCATCGGCGACGACCTGGAAGCCAAACTCGACGCCGTCGACGCCGATCGCGTCGCCGCGACGGGAGCCTCGTGCAGCCAGCAACTCGAGGACCGCGACTTCGAGACGAACCACCCGATGGAGCTCCTGGCGGAGGTGGTGGCGTGAGCGACGACCACGCTGCCAGGGGCCGAGTGACGCCAGCCGACGGCGACCCGGAGAAGCTGCCGGGCGGTGCCATCGACTGTCACGTCCACACCGCCCCGGACCTCGTCGAGCGGTACGAGACCGACGTCGCACTGGCCAGGGAGGCGATTGCGGCGGACATGGGCGGCGTCCTCGTCAAGAGCCACGTCCTGCCGACGGTCGGCCGGGTCGACCTGGTGAACGAGGCCGTCGGCGAGGAAGTGCTGTACGGCGGCGTAGCCCTCAACGGCAGCGTCGGCGGGCTCAACCCCGACGCCGTCGAGACGGCGCTAGAACTCGGCGCCCGGGTGGTCTGGCTGCCGACGGCCTGGAGCCACAACCACGCCAGCCAGGCCCGAGCCGCCGGCACGGAACGCTTCGTCGGCCAGCGCGTCCCCGGCCCCGAAGAGGACATCCGCGTCGCCGAGGATGGAGAAGTCACGCCGGCGACTCGAGAAGTCGTCGACCTCGTGGCAGAACACGACGCCACGCTCGGCACGGGCCACGCCAGCCCCGACGAGATCGAGGCGGTCGTCGACGCCTGTGCCGACGCGGGGGTCAGGTGTCTCGTGAACCACCCCTTCTTCCGGGTCGTCGACCTGCCGATCGACCGCCAGGTCGAACTTGCCGACCGGGGTGCCGTCATGGAGTACTGTGCCTACGCCGTCGAGAGTACCGACGGGCACTCCGTCGACCGGGTGACGGAGGCCGTCGAGCGGGTCGGGGCCGACAACGCCCTCCTGGCGACGGACTTCGGCCAGGCGGAGAATCCGCCGGTCCAGGGGCTCGCGGCGTTCGCCGCAGCCGTCGAGGATGCCGGCGTCGACCGCGAGACGGTCGAGATGCTGGTGACGGCGACGCCGGAGCGCGTCCTCGGGCTGGAGTCGTAGGTCAGGATCCCAGCAGGGCCACTGCCAGGACCGCACAGCCAATACCGGCCACCTGGCGGAGGCCGAGCGATTCACCCAGGAGGACGACCCCGGCCAGCGCCGCGACGACGAAGTACATCCCGCTGACCGGCGTTACGATAGCGGCTTCGCCGCGGGACAGCGCCGTGTAGAACGTGATGGCGCCGACGCTGGCGAAGACGCCGCCGAGGACGGCGTAGACCGTCCCGGTCGCGGTCGGGGTCGGGATGCGACCGGCCGTCAGGACGTAGGCGACGGCGACGGTGACGGCCGTCAGGTAGGACAGCACCATCGCCGTCGCCGGTGCGAGCGACCGTGTGGCGAGTTTCACGAGGACCGACCAGAGTCCCCAGGTGATCGTCGTCAGCAGGGCGAGGGTGAGCGCCGAGAGCGTCATCAGTGGTCCCGTGGTCGTCGTGACCCATGGTCGTTCGAGGCGACATGTCCGGCTTTGAAACCGACGTCGCGACCGAGCGATTTCCGATGCCGTCCCCCTCTTGAATGGTCCACATGTTTGAGCGAACCTCCATGGATGAAATCCGCCAACCCAGGTGTGCAATGGCAGACTATCCCATCGTCAACGCCCACCACCACATCGGTCGCGGCGGCGAGTCGACCGACAGGGTGTTCGAGTGGCAGGAGACCATCGCGGAAATCATCGACGCGATGGACGAAAACCGCGTCGACGCGAGCATGCTGATGCCGCTCGGCGGCGAGAACGACAAGGCCGTTACCGAGGTCCACGACCAGATCTACGAGGCCACGGAGGCCTACCCGGGTCGGATCTTCGGCATCACGGCACCGAACCCCCACATGGGCACCGAGTGGGTCCAGGGGGAGATCACCCGGTGTGTCCAGGAACTGGACTTCAAGTACGCCAAGCTGCACACGCTGGCCTGGGGCGTCGACCCCACCTCGCAGGTCGCCTACGACTTCTACGACGCGTGCGTCGAGAACGACATCCCGGTGATGATCCACACCGGCCCCCACGGCATGCCGTTCTCGGTGCCTGGCATGCTGATGCCCGTCGCCGAGGACTACCCCGACCTGGACATCGTCATGGCCCACATGGGCGGTGCCTACACCCTCACCCAGGAGGCCATCTTCATGGCCGAGCGGTACGACAACCTCTACCTCGACACGACGCTGGCGATGAACATGTACATCCGGCGGGCCCTCGAGTCGGTCGGGGCCGACCGCATCCTCATGGCCGCCGAACACTCCTCGAATATCCCGGTCGCGCTCACCAAGATCGACTGCATCGGCGCCGACGATGACCAGAAGCGCCGGATCCTCGGCCAGAACGCTATCGAGCTGTACGATCTGGACGTGGCCGAACAGGACTGGGAGCAGGCCACCGCAGCCGGCGACTGAGGCGGAGGCTGCCGCAATGACGACCGACCGGGCCGTTACGTTCGTTCGCGCTGCCAGCCTGCGCGACGCGCCGGACAGCGTCGCCGAACAGGTGCGGATCCGCGTCCTCGACACGCTGGCGGCGACGACGGCGGGGTACCGGATGCCCGGTATCGAGGTGACGAGGGGCTACGTCGCCGACGAGTGCGACGGCGAGGCCGCCACGCTGCTGGACGGGAGCGGCGAGCGGCGGTCGGTCGCCGGCGCGACGCTGGCCAACGCCACGGCAGCCAACACGCTCGACGTCGACGACGGTCACCGCGAGGTGAAAGGTCACCCCGCCGCCGTCGTCGTCCCGGCGGCCCTGGCGGCCGCCGAGGCTGCAGACGCGACGGTCGGTACCTTCCTCGACGCGGTCTACGTCGGCTACGAACTCGCGGTGCGGGCCGGCCTCGCCATCCACGCCACAGACGGCGTCTACACCGGGACCGGCTCCTGGGGTGCACTCGGGGCGGCCGCAGCGGTCGCCAGGTGTCGGGAGTTCTCGGCCGACGAGACGGCCCACGCCATCGGCACGGCGGAGTACCACGCACCCCGGACACCGATCATGCGGGGCGTCGCCGACCCGGGCATGACCAAGGACGGCATCGGCTGGGGAGCCTACGCCGGGACCGTCGCCGCCGACCTCGTA
The DNA here is from genome assembly GCA_964523745.1 of uncultured Halobacteriales archaeon. Classification (GTDB taxonomy): domain Archaea; phylum Halobacteriota; class Halobacteria; order Halobacteriales; family Haloarculaceae; genus CAZGAX01. The sequence continues at coordinate 17,449 of CAZGAX010000037.1, forward strand.
GGGCGGGGCTTTACCGGCTCGGGGACCGTCTTCGACGCCGACGACGTGTCCCTGACAGACACGCTCGGCGACCGGTTCCACGTCACCCGCGGCTACCTGAAGCCCTACCCCTGCTGTCGGTGGGCTCATCCCGGCGTCGACGCCGTCCTGGCGCTCCGTGAGGCCCACGACCTCGACCCCGAAACCGTCGAGACGGTCCGGGTACACACCTTCGAGGAAGCAACCTACCTCGACACCCGAAATCCGGCGTCCATCGAGGCCGCCGAGTACTCCTATCCCCACGCCGTCGCCGCTGCACTACTGCGAGGAGAACTCACGCAGGCCGAACTGCGGGCCGACTGTCGCGAGGACCCGACGGTCCGTCGGTTGGCCGACTCGGTCGAACTGGTCACGGACGCCGACCTCGACGAGCGATTCCCGGCGGAGTGTCTGGCCCGCGTCGTCCTTGAGACGGGCGGGAAAACGTACGCCTCCGGGGAAATCCGACCGCGAGGAGCCCGGGAGCGACCGCTGTCGGCCGCCGAGCAGGCGGCAAAAGTCACCGACCTGTGTCGGCCGACGGTCGACGCCGATGCAGTCGAGCAGATCCGCTCGACCCTTCCGGACCGGGCGGAGCCGGTGTCCGAGGTGGTGGCCGCGTGGCGGTGACCGACCGGCGGGGTGCTTATGTCTGCTGCCGTGCTGGAGGGACGTAATGCTCACCGCGAAGGTCTGTGTCCGGTTCGAAGGAGACTGGACCGAGGAGCTGCGCCGGTACAACGTCTTCGGCGAGTTCCTCGCATCGACCTTCCGGAACCGCCGGTACATCGGCCTCATGAGTCTCGAAACCGACGACCTGGAGGCGACCTGTGACGTCATCGAGGACCACAGCGACATCGACTCGATAGAGGTACTGGAGACCTACGACGCGGCCGGCCGCGACCGGACGGCGGCGACGCTGTTCCTCCGGGGTCAGCTCTCGCAGTTCTCGCCGCTGCAGACGCTGATGTACGAGGGGTTCCTGCCGCTCGGCCCGACAAAGCTCGAGGACGGCCAGGAGTGTTTCGACCTGCTGCTCGAGGACCGCGACGAACTCTCGGTCGCGACCGAGTTGCTGAACGAGTTCGGCGACGTCCACATCGAGCGCATCTCCCGGGAGTTTCGCCGGGAGATAACTCCCTCCTCGGCCGAGTGGCAGGAGCTGCTCTCGTCGTTCCCCGAGCGGCGGCGGCAGTTGCTCGACCTGGCCATCGAGGAAGGGTACTACGACATCCCGCGGGAGGCGACGCTAGCGGAACTGGCAGACGTGATGGACATCACGAAGACGACCGCCTCGAACCACCTTCGGAAGGCCGAGCAGCAGGTGATGGAGTTTCTGATACCCTACATCGACCTGGCGGCCGACGACTGATTTAAAGGCTACACATTTCCGGCACGGCCTCTTTGCGACGCGACCGCACATTCCACACCATGACCACCGTCCTGCTCCCGGTGACGGACCACGGTCGTTGGACAAGAGCCATCGCAGGCGTCGTAACCGACGTCGAAGACCCGGACACCGAAGCCGTCGTGCTCTACACCTTCACGGACGAAGACGTCGACTCGACCACGGCCAACCTCGACCTCGACGCCGACGACCCCGACCTCGACGTGCTCGCCGCCAGGAAGTCGGGGGTCAAGGAAGCCGTGGACGTCCTCACAGACGGGGGCGTCGACGCGACTGAGCGGGGGGAACATGTCGAGGAGGAGAACGGCGACGGGATACTCCAGGTGGCCAGCGACGTCGACGCAGACCGCATCTACCTCTACAGCCGCAAGCGGAGTCCGACCGGCAAGGCCGTCTTCGGCAGCCCCATCCAGCGAGTGTTGCTCAACAGCGAGGTTCCGGTGGTCGTGACGCCGTCGAGCGCCCTCTCAACGGGTCGCTAGTGCCCGTTTCTCGCCCCCACCTGCGCCGCCGATTCTCCGGAGGCTTATAAACCCTGGCACGCGTTTGAGTCAAGGGTTATCCTCCGTGGTGTACCATCCACGTACCATGTCACGACAACACACGCGGCGTGACCTGTTGCGGTCCGGAGGCATCGCGCTGAGCGCTGCCGGATTAGGATCGATGGCCGGGTGCAGTTCAGTTCTCAGCGGCGGTGGCGGGGGTAGCGGCACCGTCACCGTCGGCTCGAAGAAGTTCACCGAGCAGAAAATTCTCGGGTACATGACGTACGTGAGTCTCAAAGAAAATACGGACCTCACCGTCAAGGACGAGGTGAGTCTCGGCGGCACGACGACGAACTTCAAGGCGCTCCAGAACGGCCAGATCGACACGTACTGGGAGTACACGGGGACGGCCTGGCTGACGCTCCCGCCGAAACACGACGAGGTCATCACCGACCCCCAGAAGATCTTCAACAGGGTCGACTCGGAGTTCCAGGAGGAGCACGGCCTAAACTTCCTCGAGCGCGCCCCTTTCAACAACACCTACGTCCTGCTGGCCAATCCCGACTGGCAGTCGAAGACCGGCATCAAGACGATTAGCGGCCTCGCGGAGTACGTCAAGAACGGGCACACCGACGTGACGGTCGTAATGAACTCGGAGTTCCAGGAACGCCCGGACGGCTGGCCCGGCCTCACGAAAGCCTACAACTTCGACTCGGCCGCCAAGAAACTGAACGTCAAGAACATCAGCTCCGGGCTGACCTACCAGGTCATCGGCGAAGGCGAAGCCGACGTCGGGACCGGTTTCAACACCAACCCGAAGATCCTCAAGTTCGACCTGGTCTCCCTGAAAGACGACAAGAAGTTCTTCCCGGTGTACAATCCGGCACCGCTCGTCGACGGCAAGACGTTGGAGAACAACCCGTCGATGAAGGAGCCGCTGAACGAGATCGGGCCGACGCTGTCGACGGACACCATCCGCCAGCTGAATCGCCGGGTGTCTATCCAGGGAGAAGACGCAAAGGCGGTGGCCCGCGATCACCTGTCGAGCAACGGCCTGATCTGACATGACAGTCGCAGGGGGAACCGTGGCGGCCGGGGTCGGCTTCGTTGGCCCGTACATCGAGTACGCTCTGGAGAACCAGAACGAACTCGTCGCGCTGACGATCCAACACCTCGACATCATTGGCCTCGCTATCGGTCTCGCCGTCCCGATCGGCGTCACGCTGGGGGTCCTCATCTCGTTCAACGAACGGGTCGCGACGGTCGTCATCTGGCTCGCGGGCATCATGATGACGATCCCGAGCATCGCCCTGTTCGGACTGCTCATTCCGGTCCTGGGGATCGGCGACCCGCCGGTAATCGTCGCGCTCGTGTTGTACTCCCAGCTCCCGATCGTCCGGAACACCTACGTCGGCCTCAATCAGGTCGACCCCGCGGCCGTCGAGGCAGGCACGGGGCTAGGCATGAGTCGGTTCGAACGGCTTCGCCGGGTTCAGTTGCCGATCGCGCTTCCGGTGATCATGGCGGGCGTCAGGAACGCGGTCGTCATCCTCATCGGCATCGCCGCCATCGGGGCGTTCATCGGCGCCGGCGGCCTCGGCAACCCCATCTTCGCGGGCATCTTCCAGGCCCAGCCGACGAAGGTCGTCGTCGCCACCGTACTGTTGTCCCTGCTTGCACTCTCGGTCGACTACCTGCTCGGAGTCGTCGAACAGCTCCTCCGGTTGCGCAACGGCGAGCAGGTCGACCAGACCGCCGGCACCCGCGCCATCAGGAGGGTCACAACGTGACCAGCACCATCCGATTCGACGACGTCACCAAAGTATACGACGACGGCACCGTTGCCATCGAGAACCTGAGCTTCGAGGTCGATGAGGGTACCACGACCGTCCTCGTCGGCCCGTCGGGCTGTGGCAAGACCACGACGATGAAACTCGTCAACCGCCTCGAGGACCCCACCGAGGGAACGGTCTACTTCGAGGGCGAGGACGTCCAGGAGCAGGACCCGATCGACCTGCGCCGGCGCATCGGCTACGTCATCCAGGAGATCGGCCTGTTCGGCCACATGAGCGTCGCCGAGAACGTCGCGACAGTCCCGGAGCTCAAAGGCTGGGACCGGGACCGCATCGACGACCGCGTCAACGAACTCCTGGCGCTGATGGACCTCCCGCCCGACGACTTCCGCGACCAGTACCCCGGCGAGCTATCCGGTGGCCAGCGCCAGCGTGTCGGCGTCGCCCGGGCCCTGGCGGCCGACCCGGACGTCCTCCTGATGGACGAGCCCTTCGGGGCGCTGGACCCCATAACCCGGGAGAACCTCCAGAACGAGTTCCTCGACATCCAGGAACGCATCGACACCACGATCCTGTTCGTCACCCACTCCATCGACGAGGCGCTGAAGATGGGCGACAAGATCGCCATCTTCGACGTGGGCGAACTCGTCCGCTACGACACGCCGGCCGACATCCTCGAGAACCCCGGCAGCGAGTTCGTCGCGGACTTCATCGGCGCCGACCGCACCCTCAAACAGCTCCAGGTCACGCAGGTCCGGAAGGTGATGCACGACGAGGTGGCCGAGGAGTACGCCGACCTCGTCGCGCAGGTCGACGCCGCCGACACGACCGACCCCGAGGGTGGTATCATCCCGGTCGAGCAGAACGACAGCGCCCAGACGGCGCTCTCGCGGATCATCCAGGCGGGCACCGACGCGATCCCGGTCGTCGACGATGACCGAGTCGTCGGTGTCGTCACCGAGCGGGCCATCCGGGAGGGGACTGTCGACCGCAAGCAGGGCCAGGAGGTAGTCTGATGGGGCTCCTCGAGAGTCTGCTGGATAGCTGGCAGTTCCTGCTCGACAACTTCGACCGGTTTCTGGAACTACTCACGGAACACGTGTTGCTCGTCGGCGTCTCGGTCCTGCTAGCGATCGCCGTGGCCATTCCCCTGGGTATCGTCGCGACCCGGAACGAGCGCCTGAAGGGATACGTGCTCGGCATCGGAAACGTCGCCCAGACAATCCCCACGCTGGCCATCATCGCACTCGTCTTCCCCCTGATCGGCATCGGCTTTCTGCCGGCCGTCGTCGGCATGTTCGCATACGCCATTCTGCCAATCCTCACGAACACCATCACCGGCCTCGACGACGTCGACGAGGACACCGTCGAGGCGGCCCGTGGTATGGGGATGACCGAGAACGAGATCCTCCGCAAGATCAAGCTACCGCTCGCACTGCCGGTCATCTTCGCCGGCATCCGGACCAGCGCCGTCATTACCGTCGGGACCGCCTACCTCGCCTACTTCATCGGCGCCGGCGGTCTCGGCCTCTGGGTCGTCGCGGGCATCAAGCTCTTCCAGATGGAGAAGGTGATCGCCGGTGCGATTCCCGGCGCCATGCTGGCGATCGGGATGGACGTTACCTTCGCGCTGGTCGAGCGAAAGCTCGGCGGCGAAGCGGGCGTCAGCCAGCAGATTGCGACCGGGTGAATTGCTCACCCGTTCGCCGAAGTTGTTACCGATGACTACTCTGCTCGCTCAGGACTGCCAGTGGAGCCACGCGGCACAGCCGAGCGCCACGAGGCCGCCGGCCGCGGCGATGCCGAAGGCGACCCGGTAGCCAAGCAGGCTGTACACCCGGTTGCCGGCGACGGTTTCGCCGGTCCAGAAGGCGTCCAGCACCCAGCCCATTACGCCGGGGAGGACGGCCGCGCCGAAGTAGCCGATGCCGTTGACCGTCCCCGTCGCGATGCCCGAGTGTTCGCTGGCGTGGCGTTCCTTGATTACCGTAAACGAGATCAGCAGGCCACCCAGGAAGAACATCACGAGGAAGAAGGCGACGCCGACGAACCACAGCGGCGGCCGGCCGAGCACCGCAATAGCGGCGTAGGAGAGGGCGTAGAACACCGCGCTGACGAGAATGAGTCCCGTCCGATTCTCGAGTCGATCGGAGAGCCACCCGAGGGCCGGTGGACCGACGATGAATCCGGCGTTGCCTACCAGCGTGTACAGCGAGGCGGTCTGGACCGACACGTCGTAGGCCCGGACGACGTAGGGGACGCCCCACAGCCCCATGACGGTGAAGTTGATTCCGAGGCCGAAAAACAGCAGCAGACCCAGGAGCCACGTCTCGCCGCTGGCGACGACGGTCCGGACACCCGAGACCACCTCCGAGAGGGTCTGGTCGTCGGCCGACGGCGCGCCCTCCACGGCGGGGAGCCCGGCGTCCTCCGGGGTGTTGCGGACCAGCAAGTAGACGAGGACGGTTACGACGAATCCGACGGCGCCGACGCTGAGCAGGGCTGCCCGCCACCCCACGCTCGCGGCGAACATCGCCAGCGGCGTCGCCGCCAGCAATCCCCCGACGCCGGCCGCCGAGACGGTGAGACCGGTCACCGTCGCGAACTCGTCGGTCCGGTACCAGTTGGCGCAGTACCGTAGCGTCGCGATGTAGATGACGCTGCCGCCGAGGCCGAGCAGCAGCCGCCCGCCGAAGCCCGAGAGGTACGACTGGCTGAGTGCGAACCAGACGACGCCGACGCCCATCACGGCGGTGCCGATGGTCGACACCCGCCGGGTGCCGAGTCGGTCCGCGAACACCCCGGCGAAGATCTGCATCGGGGCGTAGACGTAGAAAAAGGCCGCGTGGAGCAAGCCGAGTTCCGCGCCGGTCGTGTCGAACACCGACGCCAGCGTCTCGGCGAGGACGGCCGACGTAACCCGATGAAAGCTCACGAGCAGGAAGGCGATCGCCAGGGCAGCCCACCCGAACCAGCGCCGGAACCGCGGGTCCGACCAGCGTCGTCGTAGCATCTACCTGAGCATCGGAAAGGGCCATTAAAAGTACGATGGCAAACATGGATAACCGGCGCCCACGTGGGTTCGAGCCGGCACGCATGGGACAGTGAGAGGGGTACCACGGGTAATCGAACGACAACGGGGCCGACGAAGCCGGATTCGGCCCGGCGTCGGTAGCCGGCGCGAGCGTCGGCCAGGAACGTGGTTTCGGACTATATAGCGGGCAGCGAAGGATTCGAACGTCGAACAGCAGTTGCCCAGAGACGGGAGCTACTTCCCTTACTGACTGGCCAGGTCGTTACGACCCCGTAGGACGGTGTTTCGTAGCCGTGGCATGTAGTGAGTGAGATCCGTCGTCGTCAGCATTCCCACGAGGTCACCGTCGTCGAGGACTGGGAGGCGCCGAATCGACCGGTCTTTCATCATCGTCGCCCCATTATGGATGGACTCGTCGCTGTCGATCGTGACGACGGGAGCGGACATGAACGAGTCGACGGCCACTGACGAGATGTCGGCATCTATCGCGACCTGGTGCAGGATGTCCGATTTGGTTACGATGCCGACCATCTCGTCCGTCTCGGTGTCGACGACGATGGCCGAGCCGACGTCGTCGTCCGCGAACAGTCTGGCGACCGCGCTCGCCGTCGTTTCCGGCGTGACCGTCCGAACTGTGGGTGTCATCACGGTGGAGACCGATTGGTCAATCATGTGTAGTGTTGTGCCGGGAGACGGTTAGGCCTGCCGAGTGGTGTAGCCAACTGGCGTGAAGTTCCCTCGTAGAACGAGGACGGCGAGGGATTTGAACCAGAGCCAGACGTTCCAGTTCGCCTCGCTTCGCTCGGCTCACGGGCTGCGACTGGCAGGGCTCAAATCCTCGCTGCCGGTTCTCGGCGTCTACCAACTCGTTACGCGGGCAGCGAAGACAATACACCCAGGCCGGAGGTTCCCGCGTTCCGCGTGTCAAACGGCAGTGTTCATAAATAGTATGAACGCCTACAGTGACGTAGACCGATGGCACGGATCACCGGCTCCTATCCCGACGACCTCGATCTCCTCATCGAGGGCGCCGTCGAGGCGGGCGTCTTCGGCGGGAAAAGCGACGCACTCCGGGCGTTCGTCCGCGAGTACTTCGACGAGCACGAGAACGAGCGAATCGCAGCAGCCGTTGCCCTCTACGAGCGCGAACGGATCACGCTCGGAGACGCTGCCAGACTCGCAGACGTAGACCGCTGGACGATGCGAGACGTCCTCCGCGAACACGGCGTCGAACTCCGCCTCGGCCTGGAAGACGAGGAGGACGCCGCACACGAAACCGAAGCTGCGGAGGAACTCGAATTCGATGACGACGCGTCGGTCGCCGACGAGGAACCGGAGCCGGAATGACAGGTGATGGAGTCCCGTCGGACCCGAGCGTGCTGAACACGACTGTCCTCTCGAACTTCGCCTACATCGACCAGGTCGAACTGCTTGCGGGACTCTCGGGTATCTGTGCGGTCCCCGTCGTTCGCGAAGAACTCAGGACAGGCGTCGACGACTACCCCTACCTGCAGTCGGCACTCGACGTACTCGACGTTGATATCCCAGTCGTCAGTATCTCTGACACGGTCGCAAACCGCGAGGCGGTCGTCACTTCTCGGTTAGATCCCGGCGAGGCACAGGCGTTCGCCCTGGCTGACGCACACGATGGACGGCTACTGACGGACGACGGCGACGCTCGGTCGTTTGCCAAAGACCAGGGAGTCACCGTCGTCGGTTCCGTTGGCGTGTTGTTGGCGGCAATCGACGCCGGACTGGTCGGCGAGTCGACGGCCGACGACTGGCTCTCGACGTGGATAGACGAAATTGGATACTACGTCCCGCATCGGGACATCCGGGAGTACCGGCGATAGAGTTCGAGTGTACTCCTGCGTCGCTGTCGATTTGCTCCTCGCGTCCGTTCGTCGTAAAATCGACGGGCGGCGAGGGATTTGAACCAGAGCCAGAGGTTCCTGCTCGTTCGCTTCGCTCACTCCGCGGGCTGCCTCTGGCAGGGCTCAAATCCCTCTTGCATCGCTATTCGCCCTCACTTCGTTCGGGCAGAATAGCGGGCGGCGAGGGATTTGAACCCCCGACCATCTGGTCCGGAACCAGGCGTTCTGTCCGCTGAACTAGCCGCCCACAAGAACCGGTACAGGAGACGCGCGTATAACCGTTGTGAACCGGGGCGACTCAGGGCTGTTCGCCCGTTTCGAGCGTGAAGTCCGAGATGGGATACGCCGTACAGGTCAGGCAGTATCCGTTCTCCATCTCCTCTTCGTTCAGCGTGTCGTTGGTGCTGTGCCGGATGTAGTCCTCGGCCGGACCCTCCTCGATGTGGCCGGCACAGGAGAGACAGGAGCCTTCACGGCAGGCGTAGGGGAGGTCCCAGCCGTGGTCCTCGCCGACGTCGAGGATGTTCTCGTTGTTCGCGATCTCGATCGTCTCGCCCTCCTTGACGAACTCGATCTCGTAGACTTCGACCTCGTCCTCGGGGATCGAGTCGGGATCGAAGCCCTCGTCTTCCTCCGCTTCGCCGCCCTCTTCGAGTTCACCTTCCGCACCGCCGGCCACGGCGCCCGCGGGGGCACCGCCGCCGATGGAACGGTTCATCGGCTCGGGGAAATCCGTCTCCGGGACGCTCTTGGCCCGCTGCTCGATGACGTCCTGCGCGATGTCGTCGTTCGGCTCCCAGCCGGTGCCCTTCGAGTAGTGAAGGACGACGGCGGTGAGCGTCAGCACCGCCCCGAGCGCGACACCCAGTGGATCGACCATGTGGGCGGGTACGGAATACGGCGTTAATTAAGCTGTTGTTTGCTCCGAGCGACTCACTCCTGTCGCTTCACCTCGTGGCGCCCGAAGCCGTACCGCAACCGGTTCGCCAGCCGTCGGGCGAACCGCCCTTCGCCGTCACCGGACGCGCGCGAGTCGAACCGCTCGGCGAGCGCCTGATAGATCAGCGGCAGGGGCACCTCCTGTTCGAGCGCTTCCTGCACGGTCCAGGTGCCGGTGGAGCCGCCGGCGACGTGATCGGCCACGTCGCCGAGGTCGTTGCCCTCCTCGCGGAAGGCCTCCTCGCAGAGTTCGAGCAGCCACGAGCGGATGACCGCGCCGTTGTTCCACGTGCGCGCGACGGCCTCCATG
>CAZGAX010000038.1:0-26010 GCA_964523745.1 uncultured Halobacteriales archaeon
GAGCAGGAGTTTGCCCAGGCCTCGCAACCGACGGCCGCGTCGGACGTCACGGATGGCTGCCGCGAGGCTCACCGCGCCGGCTCCGGCGGCTATGACACCCGACTCGACGCCCCACCGGAGGAGGTCCTCGGCGTCAGCAGTCTCCCGGTCCAACGTGACGAATTCCCGGGCCCTCGCAGCGGTCGATTCACCCTCGGACTCGACGCCCGTCTCTCCCTGGCTCATGGGAGACGGTTCGGTCGCGCCGGCCAAAGGCCCTGGGTGTCCGCCCGCCGTGCCAGACGTGTCTGCCCGCAACGCCAGAAAGTATTCTTGCCGGCCGCGCGGTGTCCACCCATGACCAGAAAGCCCTGGCCGGTCAGGGACACGGTGACCGAGTACGAGTGTCCCTGGTTCGAGGTCGGTTACGACCTCGTCGAACGGCCGGACGGCGAGGTCGCCCGGTACTACTGGCTCAACCCCGCCGACGCCGTCTCCGTCGTCGCCGTCACCGACCGGGACGAACTGGTCGTCATAGAGCAGTACCGCCCGCGGCAGGGTGAGACAGTGCTATCCTGTCCCGTCGGCGCCGTCGACGAGGGAGAGTCGTTCGCTGCGGCCGGGGCCAGAGAACTCCGCGAGGAAACGGGCTACGAGGCAGGGACGGTTCAGCATCTGGAGACCTACTACCCCTCGGGCTGGCTCCGGCAGGAACGCGCCGTCGTCTTCGCCGAGGACCTGACTTCCGGCGAGCAGGACCTCGACGACGGCGAATTCATCGACGTCCGGACGGTTCCCGTCGACCAGGCGGTCGACCGGGCTCGGTCCGGGTCGGTCCACGAGTGGACGCTCCTGCCGCTACTACTCGCCGAGCACGAGGGCCTGCTCTGACGCGGCGAAAAAAGCGAACGGTCGGTTCGCGAGCGGTGCTCAGTCGTCCTGTCCTGGCGGTCCGGCGTGTTCGGGTGGGCCGCGGTCGCCGTCATCGTCGCCACCGGCCCACGGCGGGCCGTGTTCGTCGTCCTCGTCGTCCCAGGGGGGCCACTCCCCGTTGCCGGGGTGGTCCTCCCAGGCGTAGTCGAACTCGACGTCGACCGGGACGCGGCCGCCTTCACCCTGCTTGCCGGCCCAGTTGCTCACGACGATAACCTTCTCGTAGCGCGGGTTGTGCAGGAACCGGTGGAGTTCCTTCTCCTGGCTGTCGTCGAAGGTCTGTGTCCGCAGTTGCAGGACGCGGTAGTCGTCGCTGGGCAGGACGCCGATGAACGTGAACTGGTACTCGATGTGGTTCCCGCGGGCCTCCCGGAGGCTCTCGTACGGGGCCGTCGTGTCCGTCGGGACGTCGTCGCCCACGACGGAGACGTTTTTGACCCACCAGCCGTCCTTGACGAACGCCCAGTCGGTCACGTAGCGGAACGAGATGAGCACCTCGCCCTCGCCCTCGAACTGCGAGAGGTCGAACGTCTGGGTCTGCCAGCCGTCCGTGTCGCCGGTCAGTCCGGGGACGTTCTCCTTGACCAGCGGGTGGGCGTTCGAGTTCGGCGAATCGTCCGTGTTGGCGTTGCTGAGGCTCTGCCAGGTGTCACCGCCGTCGGTGGACACCTGGACGAAGCCGTAGTCCCAGTTCTCCTCGATGCGCTGGTAGGACTCGAAGGTAAGCGTCGGGTTCTCGACGCCTGAGAGGTCCGCCTCGACGATGGCGTGGCGGTTCAGGAGGTTCCCCGACCCGCTGTAGAGGACCTCGCCCTGGCCCGTCACGGGGTCCGTGACGTTCGTCCAGGAGGTCCCCCGGAAGTCGACGCCGGAGACCTTGACGTCGGTGATCGGTCCCTTGTCGCTGGTATTGACCGTCGTGTAGGCCGGGCCGTATACGCCGACCGTCCCGGTCGTTCCCGACGTGTTGACGCTGACGTCGAGGTTGTCGAGCGTGTAGCGGGGCCAGTCGGGCCTGTCGAGCGTGTCTGTGACGACGGCCGTCGAGAAGTCGGCGAACAGCGCCTGGAAGTCCCGGTGGGCGTGATGCTCCTCGAGCGTGTTCTCGACGCCGGTGATGCCGTTGGCGTCGTCCTTCGCGAGGTTCGAGATGAACTCCTGCCCGTACTGGTCTTCGAGGTACATCGTCCAGGTGAAGGCCATGCCGTAGTCCGCGAGGACGTTGACGGCTCCCTGGTCCTCCCAGTTGATCAGCGAGTTCGACGGCAACTGCTCGTACGCGTTGAGGTGGCCCTCCGGTACGCCGTACCCCGTGATGACCTCGGCGTAGTCGGACATCCCCTCGTTCACCCACGTCGTCTCGTCGCCGTCGAGGTCGGCGTGGATGAGGTGCTGGAGTTCGTGGGCGACGGTGCCCTCGTAGCCGGTCAGGTTGTCCGTCCCGGCGACCGAATTCCAGTCGAAGCTGTCGACCGTAATGACGTTACGGTCCGTGTACTGCTGGATCGTCGGCGAGTAGAACCCGGCGATGTACAGCGGATAGTCCGGGTTGTAGTAGTTCTGGTCCCGGACGTTGTCGACCAGGAGGACCGTCCGCTCGGATCCGTTGCCCGTCTCGTAGTAGTCCTCGGGAACGACGCCCAGCTCTTCCAGCAGGGCCTCTGTTCCGTTCCGGTCGTCTGGCTCCCCGAACACGTCGGATTCGACCGGGTACATCTCCTCGTCGAACTCCCGGGCCATGGTCTCGGCCTGCTGTTCGGTGATCGTCGGGTCGGGCCGCGGGTCGTCGGCCGGCCACGAGAGGTTCCGGGCGACCCAGACCTCGACGTTGTCCCCGATGGAGACGAGGCTGTAATTCTTGAAGTAGTAGCCATCGACGTCGGATGCGAGATACTGCTTCGTCGTCCCGACCAGTTCCGGGTCGGTGTCGTTCTCGTCCCAGATTATCGAGGAACTCGACATCGCCTGGATCCCCGACGCACTGGACTGCTGGTCGCTGACGCCGAACTGCTCCGGCGCAGTGTCGAGTTTCACCGGCTTGTCGACCTGTTCCTGCGTGGGTTCGTACGCCCGGTACTCCGTCGACGTGTCGTTACCGGTCTCGACCGGTTTGGCCACGACCCCCTCGTCGACGGCCTGCTGGCCGGGGGACGGCTGGGCGAACGCCCCCGCTGTCCCCATACTGATCATTGATACGAGTACGATAGCCGCAAGTAACTTGGCACGGATTGTCACAGTACCACCGGACATCTGTTCAGAACGTATCAAACTAATTCTTACGATTTTGCTTAGAATATACTGGCCTATCTGGTATTGATTCTGCTAACACGTACTGATATATCGAATCTTTCCGGACAGGAATGGTGCTGTCCGGGAGTTCGACACCAGAACTGTACACCAGTGCGTTAGCCTGTCTCTGCCAACGCTTTTCCCGCCACTCGTCGAACCGACCGCAGATGGCCGACTCTCACCAGGTGCGTCCGGCGACGACCGACGACGCACGGGCGATCCAGCGGGTTGCCCGGGAATCCTGGCACGCCGCCTACGATTCGCTGCTCGGCGAGGCGGTGGTCTCTTCGACTGTCGACGCCTGGTTCGACCCCGACCGGCTGGTGGCCGACGACGTCCGACCCGACGAGCGACCGCTGTTCGTCGCCGACGGCGCTGACGGCCTCGTGGGCTTCGCGGAGGCCGTCCCGGGCGACGACGAGGACGTCTATCACCTCTATCGCATCTACGTCACCCCCTCGGCCTGGGGAACCGGTATCGGGACCAGCCTGTTGGAACGGGTCGAGGCGGCCGCTCGGGAGCGGGGCGCCCGTCGCCTACGGTTGTCAGTCCTCGCGGAGAACGACGACGCCGTGGCCTTCTACGAGGCGCGAGGCTTCGAACGAGTCGGGGAAAGCTACGACGAGCAGTTCGACGCCCGCCGGTTCGCGTACGCAAAGAACATCTAACGAAGTTCGCCTGGAACTCTGACCACCTCGCCCGGAACGGACTGGTCGTGGAACGGGCCGCCCGCGGAACGGGATACTCGCTTAGAACGCCCGAGCGGCGTCGCCCGGCCGCTCGGGCCACCACGGGATCGCCGCCATCGCCGCGAACAGCACGGCCAGCAGGAACCGGCCGACTGCCTCGCCCGGGTCGTCCCGGAGGAGTGCGTCGACCGCCTGCCAGAGACTCACCACCAGTCCGACGGCGGCGAAGACGCCCGTTTCGACCCCCCAGACGACGACGCTGACGGGGCCCCAGTCGATGACCCGGTCGACGACGGTCCCGCTCGGTCTCCGGTCGGCGCGTGCTCGCTTGCCGGTCTGGCTCATGGACGCAGTTTGGCATCCCTGGGCAAAGCCGTGGGGCCGGCAAGCGCCGACCGGCCGGCAGTGGTGCCCGCAGGCGGTCGGCATTTGGTCGTCCCCGGCCAACCGGGTGTATGCGCCACCCCATCCTGTGGGCGATCGCTGTGCTGGAGTTTCTGTTTCCCCGGACGTTCGTCGAACTGGCGGAGCCGCTCGCCTTCGCCGAGAAGGGAGACGCCCGACTGCGAGGCTGGACGGTGCTCGCTGCCCGCGTCGAGGGACTCATTGCCTTCGTCGTACTCTCGAAACCGAGCCGTTTTCGGTCGAAGATCGGCCCGCTCTCTGGCGTGCTCGGGGCGATCATGCTACTCGCGCCTCGTCGGACGCTCGAGGTCTCGCTGGAGATCTCGTACGAGAACGCAGACGCCATCGAACTACGGTCCTGGGTGCGGCCCCTGACGCGGGTGCTCGGTCTGGGATACGTGGCGTTCGCGCTCCGGGAACTGAAACGGTCGGAGACCGACGAGGCGTGACCCCGGACGTACCCCTGCCGCTCTCCCACCGTCACCGCACGCGGATTTCCTCGAACACTCGTCTGGCGTACTCGTTGCCGGTCCGGACGACGTTGGTGGCCGCCCCGACGCGGCGTCCCCGGCCGGCTTCGGTCTTGATGCCGTACGTCTCGGATTCGATTCCGTCGTCCGGTTCGACGCGGTTGACGGTGGTCGAGGGGACGACCAGGTCGGCGTCGGCGCCGTTCTCGCGGTAGCCGTCGGCATAACAGAGGTACTGGCCGCCCTCGGTGATCCAGATTTCTGCGAACTCCCGGTTCTTGCCGTCCCGCGTCACGAGTGTGGCCATGGTGCCGTTGTTTGGCGTATTGGGGCAAATAGCTACGGTGAGACGAAACCACGGCTGTCGTTGCGACAAACTTCTCGTACCGATCGATAACACTCTCGCACCTCCCGTTCCCAAACACGTTTATCGGGCCGCCGACTGAGCACAGGCCATGGCCACCCGCCTTCCCCACAGCGAATTTCGGGACCGCCTCGAATCAGTCCGGGGTCGCCTCGCCCCCAACGACTACGACGCCGGACTCTGGTTCGGCGCCACCAGCATCGAGTACCTCACCGGCTTCGCCCACATCCAGACCGAACGGCCGGTCGCCCTCGCCGTCACCGCCGACCGCATCGCCATCACGGTGCCTCGCCTGGAGGTCGAGCGCGTCCAGGAAAACCCACGCGTCGACGACGTCCACCACTACGACGACTATCCCGGCGGCGGCCCCATCGGCGTCGTCGCGGGAATGCTGGCCGACCTCGACGTCTCGACCATCGCCGCCGACGCCGAGGGTGCACCCGGCGTGATGGGCTACGAAGGCCCGTCGCTGGTCGAGGCTGCCGTCCAGGACCTCGACGTGGAGACGCAGGACTGGGTTTCCCGGATGCGCTGGGAGAAGTCCGACGCGGAGGTCGACCTGATCCGCGAGTCGGCACGGTGGGCCAACCTCGGCCACCGGTACCTCGCGGACTACACCGAGGTGGGCGCCCACCCGGCGACGGTCAGCCAGCGCGCCTCGATGGACGCCTCCCGGGCGATGCTCGACGCGCTGGGCGACCGCTACGTCCCACGGACTCGGGGCGGCGGCCCGGTCCACGCCGGCTACATCACCGGAGAGCAGACCCGGCTTCCCCACGGTCACACGGCCAATCGCCGCCTGGAGGCGGGTGACGTCCTCGTGACCGGCGCGACGGCCGTCGTCGACGGCTACCACTCGGAACTCGAGCGGACGATGTTCCTCGGCGAGCCGAGCGACGAGCAGGCCCACTACTTCGAGGTGATGTGCGAGGCCCAGCGACTCGCCATCGAGGCGTGTGGCCCCGGCGTGCCCATCGCCCACGTCGACGAGGTGGTCCGGGACTACTTCGACGAGCAAGGCGTGACCGACCTCGCCAGGCACCACGCCGGCCACAACATCGGGATGGACGGCCACGAACCGCCGTACGTCGACCGGGGCTGGGGCGACCACTGCGAGTCCGACGCGACCAGCTACGACGCCGACGACGCGGCGATGCGGCCGGGCCACGTCTGGACCATCGAACCCGGACTCTACACCGACGATGCCGGCTATCGCCACTCCGACACCGTCGCCGTCACCGACGACGGCGTCGAGCGCCTGACGTACTTCCCGCGAGACCTCGACTCGAACACGATCCGGGTAGACTGAACGACCGTCCGTCGAACACACCGGGGCGACCCCCAACGATTACCGTGGGTCGCTAAACGGCAGGCGGCGCTAGGGGCGGTATGCCAGCCTATCGCGGCCCCTGGGACGCAGACGCGGTGGCGTCGTTCCTGGACGAGACGGTGGTCCCGCTTCGACTGGCGTGTACAACTCCGACCGACCGCCTCTGGATCCTCTCGCTGTGGTTTCGCTACCACGACGAGGCCTTCTGGTGTGCGACGCCCCGTAGTGCCGACGTCGTGGACTTCCTGGAACGGGACGGGCACGTCGCCTTCGAGGTGTCGACCAACGACGTGCCCTATCGCGGCGTCCGTGGCAATGGCCAGGTGACTGTTGAACCCGACGACGAGAAGGAACTGCTGACCGACCTCCTGGAACGCTACCTCGGCGGGACCGATTCGCCCCTGGCGCGGCGGCTACTGGACCCCGACCGCGAGGAGGTGCGGCTGCGGATCGACCCCGACCGGATCGCCTCCTGGGACTACAGCGAGCGGATGTCCGCGCCGTAGCCTCCCGGAAACGCCGCCGAGAGCCACTGTCGCCGGCCACCCGCGACCGCAGGCTCTGGGTTCTTGCCCGGCGCCGTTCAAGCGAACCCATGGACCACGTCACAGCGCAAGGCGTGTCGATTCCGGCAATCGGCCTCGGCACGTACCCGCTGGAAGGCGAGCGGTGTCGCGAGGTCGTCGAGACGGCGCTGGAGTTGGGGTATCGCCACGTCGATACCGCCCAGCTGTACGACAACGAGGGGGCCGTCGGCGCCGCGGTCCGCGACTCGCCGGTGTCCCGCGAGGAGGTGTTCCTCGTCACCAAGATACGCCGGGGGAACCTGGCGTACGACGACGTGCTCTCGTCGGTCCAGGCGAGTCTCGACCGCCTCGGAACCCACGTCGACCTGCTGTTGATCCATGCACCGAGTGATAGCGTGCCGATCCCCGAGACCATCGAGGCGATGAACGACCTCCAGGCCGGGGGGTCGGTCCACTCTATCGGCGTGAGCAACTTCTCGGTCGACCAGCTGTCGACCGCTATCGACGCATCGGAGACCCCGATCCTCACGAATCAGGTCGCCTATCATCCGTACGAGGACCGGGCGGACCTGCTGGCGTACTGCCTCGAACGCGACGTGGCACTGACGGCGTACAGCCCGCTGGCCAAGGGCAAGGTGTTGAACGACGAGACCCTGGCGACCATCGGCGAACGCTACGGCAAGACGCCGGCCCAGGTGGCACTGCGCTGGCTCGTCCAGCAGGACGGCGTCGTGGCGATTCCGAAGGCCTCGAGCCGTGACCACCTCGCTTCCAACCTCGCCGTCTTCGACTTCGAACTCACTGACGCGGAGATGGAGGAAATATTCGAGCTACGGGGGAGTCTGACCCACCGGATGCGGTCGCTGTTAGGGCTGTAGCGGTCGGGGATACAGAGCGTTCGGGGGAACTCAGTCGGCTTCGGCGCCGCCGACCGAGAGGTACTGTTCGAGCAGGTCGTCGCGGTCCCGGAGTTCGTCGACCGTGCCGTCCCAGACGTTCGAGCCCTTCTCGATGATGTAGGCCCGCTCGGACAGATCGAGCGCGAAGTCGACGTTCTGTTCGGTCAGAACGACGGTCACGTCGCGCTCGACGACTTCGCCCAGGACCTCTGCCAGGTCTTCGACGATGACCGGCGCCAGCCCTTCAGTGGGTTCGTCCAGGAGGAGCACGTCGGGGTCCTGGACCAGCGCCCGGGCGACCGACAACATCTGCTGTTCGCCACCCGAGAGGTTCTGCCCGAGACTCTCCCGGAGGTCCGCAAGCACCGGGAACGCGTCGTACATCTCCGCCATCGGGCGGGGCTCGTCGCAGGTGTCCCGGGCGACCTGGATGTTCTCGTTGACGGTGAGGTCGGGGAACACGCGGCGTTCTTCGGGCACCAGTTTGATGCCGGAGCGACTGATCGAGTCGACCGACTTCTCACTGATGTCACGGCCCCGGTAGGCGATGTGGCCCTCGCGGCGCGGGACCGTCCCGGTGATCGTCCGGAGCGTCGTCGTCTTGCCGGCACCGTTGCGTCCCAGCAGGCCGACGACCTCGTTTTCCTCGACCGCCATCGATAGGTCGAACAGGACGTGGCTGTTCCCGTAGTACGAGTTGACGTCCCGGAGTTCGAGGACGCTCACGCCTCCTCACCTCCCAGGTAGGCCTCCTTGACGCGTTCGTCGGCCATCACCTCGTCGGGCGTCCCGTCGGCGATGAGCGACCCGCTCTCGAGGACGAGGATGCGGTCGGAGATGCCAAGCACGACCTCCATGTCGTGTTCTGTCAGGACGAACGTCGTGTCCGTCTCCTGGTCGAGCCGGCGGATGAGGTCGACCATCCGGTCGGTCTCGGACTTGTTCATCCCGGCCGTCGGCTCGTCCAGCAGGATGATCGAGGGGTCGGTTCCGAGCGCCAGGGCGATCTCGACCTTCCGGGTGTCGCCGTGCGAGAGGTTCGCACACTCCGTGTCGGCGACCTCCTCGAGGTTCGTGAGTTCGAGGACCTCCCGGGCGGCCTCCGTGAGTTCTTCGTCTTCGGTCGTGATGGCCGTGAGGTCGCTCGTCCGCCGGTCGTGGCTGATCCGGGCGACGCGAACGTTGTCCAGCACCGTCAGTCCCTCGAAGACGTTGTTGATCTGGTAGGCCCGCGAGAGGCCGCGACGGGCTATCTCGTAGGGGGCATCGCCGGTGACGTCTACCAGATCCGTGCTGTCCCGGGGTCTAAGTTTGACGGTGCCGGCCGTCGGCGTGAGCGTGCCGTTCAACAGGTTGTAGAACGTCGTCTTGCCGGCCCCGTTCGGCCCGATGATGCTCGTGATCTCGTCGTCGTTAATGCTGACAGAGACGTTGTCCACGGCCACGAGCCTGCCGAACCGGCGTTCGAGGCCGTCGGTTTCGAGGACCGTACTCATGCTTCGACCTCTCCGAAAAGACCCTCTGGCTTGATCAGCAGGACGAGGATCATTATCAGGAACGGCATCAGTTCGCCTGCCCCGGTCACCCCGATGACCGGACCCATCGCCCACATGATCCCGATGACGTACGCGCCGATGAACGCGCCTATGAACGACCCGAGGCCGCCGATCACGACGACGATGAACGCCTGGATGATGATCACGTCGCCGAGCGCCGGCTTGATCGTCCAGATAGGTGCCGAAAGTGCACCACCGAGGGCAGCCAGTGCTGCCCCGACGAAGAATACGGTGGTGTACAGCAACGGAACGTTCACCCCCAGTAACCGGGACATGTCCCGGTCGCTGGCGGTCGCCCGAACTTTCCGACCGACGTTCGTGTAGCGGAGGGTAGCCAGTAGCACAACCATCACCACGACAGACATGAGGACGACGAACGCGCGGTAGACGGAGATGCTGTGACCAGCTGGCAGATGGACGGTACCGGTGAGTAACTCTGGATAACCGATCTTTTTGGAGGTACCGAATAGCTCCCGTATGAGTTCGGTGAAGATCAGCACGAACGCGAACGTCAACAGCAACTGGTCGAGCGGTTCGCGGTCGTACACCCGACGGATGAATGCCCACTCGAGAAAGGCACCGATGAAGCCGACGATGACCATCGACAACACCAATCCTGGCCAGAAGCCAAACTGTGGGAATACGATTCCCAACAGTTCGTTCCCCTTCACGAAGAGGATTGCCACGTAGGCACCCATCATGTAGAGTACCCCGTGGGCGAAATTCAACACGTCCATTACCCCGAAGATGAGGCTTAGTCCCACAGCCACTAGGAACAGCTGACTCCCGTAGCTAATCCCGGTGATGAGCTGTGTGATAACGAAATCCACCGATACCATACGGGATGGTCGTATGGACTATGTATTAAGCTGCATGTGCACAGTTGAACGTTCTCATGTGAACGGGTATCTACAAGGCTGTTTTACTGCTAGATGACAGGGACGCATGTCAGATCGACGCACAAACACGACGCAGCAGGCGTCGGATACTTCGGGTGTATCGCGCAGAGGGTATCTCGCAGCGGTCGGTGCGGGGACGGCAACCGGTCTCGCCGGGTGCATGGGCATCTTCGGCGGTGGCGGTGGCAGCGACAAGATAAAGATCGGCGGGATGTATCTCATCACCGGAATCGCATCGTCGCTCGGGGATGCTTCTGCGGCAGCGGCCCGCACCGGTGTCCAGGCAGTAAACGACGCGGGCGGCATCAACGACAAGGACGTCGAGATCGTCATTCGCGGCCACGGTGACGACCCGGCTACCCAGCTCCAGAACCTCGTACAGGAGGAGAAGGTCGACGCTCTCATCGGGCTGACTTCCTCCGGCGTGACACTGAGTAACGCCGAGACGATCAACCAGTTGGGTGTCCCGATGACGCTGACCGACATCGGCACGCCGTACATCACCGAGTGGGATACGGAAAACTACCCGGACAAGGCCTCGTTCAAGAAGAACATCTTCCGGACGAACGCCAACACGTCCAAGAACGTCTACGGTATCGCCGAGGACGCGAACAAGAACCACAGCGGTTCGCGCGTGGCCAACATCGGTCCCGGCTACGCGTACGGTGAGCAGGTTTGGAGCTACTTCAAGGCCTACTCCAACGGGCTCGGTGCCGGTCACGAATACGTCGCGAGCGAGTTCCCGAGCCTCGGTGCGACGGACATGACTCCCCAGATCAACGCCATCCTGGATGCGGATCCGGACATCGTGTTCTCCGGATTCTGGGCGGGCGACGCTGTCACGTTCTTCAACCAGGCCGCCGAGCAGGGCCTGTTCGACCAGGTCGAGCAGGTGTACATGACCCTGGCGATGGACCCGAACGTGTTCAAGGCGCTTGGCTCCACGCTCCCCGAGGGCGTCAAAATCGCCGGTTGGTACTGGCACTCGGCGTTCGACAACCAGGCGAACACCGAGTTCCTCAACAAGTACAAGGAACACGCTCCCGAGGAGCTGACGACCATCCCGTCGTTCACGGGTGGCAGCGCCTACAGCGCCATCTGGATGTACAAGAAGGCGATGGAGGCGGCCGGCGGGACGAAGACCGAGGACGTCGTCAGCGAACTCGAGGGCATCCAGATGTCCGGCCCGCGTGGATCCTGGAAGATCGACCCCAAGAGTCACCAGGCCACCGCGCCATCCGTGCTCGGCGTAACGAGCAGCGACGACGACGTGCCGTACGACGGGAAGGGCCTGTCGTCGAACAAGCAAGTCAAGCTCACCCGGGACAAGGCCGCCAGCCTGCTGGAAGGCTCGGGCTTCCCCCCGGGACTCTAACGCTGGATGCTCGCAAACGCTCGCCAGCGGCTCGCCCTCTCGGGCCGCCGGCTAACGGTAGCTATCAGCCTGGCGGTCCTGGTCATCGCACCGCTGATGCTCGGGGACCTTCAGGTCGACACGCTGACAGAGGTTATCCTCCTCGGCACGCTCGCCGTGGCGTTCAACCTCCTGTACGGGTACACCGGCCTGCTGTCGTTCGGTCACGCGATGTTCGTCGCTGCGGCGGGATACGTCGTCGCACTGGTGATCCTGCACGTCGTTCCGGCGATCGGGATTCCCTCGACGTTCGGCGGGGCGTCGGTGCTGGTTAGCGTCGGGCTCGCCGTTACGTTGGGTATCATCGCCGCAACGCTGCTTGCCGTCGTCGTCGGGTACTTCTCGGTCCAGCTAGAGGAAATCTACTTCGCGATGATCACGTTGTCGTTCTCGATGGCAATCTGGGTCATCGTCCAGTACGACCACCCGTCGGCCGTACTTCCACTCGACGTCGTCACGAACGGTTCGGACGGGCTCGACTTCCTCGGAGAGGTAGGGCTGGTCAACCTCTTTGGGATCAAGTTCGACCTGGTCCACACCCTCAAACCCCGTCCGTTCTACTACGTTAGCTTGTTCGTGGGTGTGCTGGCGGTCTACGCCCTCTGGCGGGTCGTCCGCTCACCCTTCGGCACCGTCTGTCAGGCGCTCCGGGAGAATCCCGAGCGGGCAGAGGCCCTCGGCGTGAACGTCCGGCGTCACCGCTGGAAGACGTTCATTATCTCCGGTGCATTTACCGGACTGGCCGGCGCGATGATGATCGTAAACGGCGGCGGGCTTACGCCCGACGTGGCACACTGGTCAGCGTCAGCGGAACCGGTAATCGTGACGGTCATCGGCGGTCCCTATTCGTTCGTGGGACCTCTCGTCGGGGCGTTCACCTTCGAGTTCCTCCGGGAGTTCATCCGGAACTTCGAACTGCTGGAGCAGTACTGGGAGCTCTCGTTCGGCATCCTGCTGCTGGTCGTGGTCCTGTTCTTCGACAACGGGGTCACGGGCGGCATCAAGCGGTTCGGTAGCTGGCTGGGTAGCGGCCGCGAGCACTACCGGCAGGACGGCGTCGGTGGGTTCGTCGGCTTCGTCGGCGAGACCATCGTCGCCACCCTCGTCCCGATCCGTCACGCGGTCGTCGGCGTCATCGACTCGATCACCGGTCGTCTCGGACCGGGTTCGAGCGACTGATTCGCCGCCCTCTCGCCGGCCACCCAACGACGTACTGCCGCGTTTTCTCGGCGCTCACCAAGTCTGCAAGCGCCTGGTACGTAACCACGGCCGACGGCCGACCGCATACCCAGCTTACCGGAGCCGTAGGGAACGAATGTACTTTGGCGGCCTGGGCGTGGCCACCGGCGATGCCCGGGGACGACCGGCTTTCGCGGCGCACGCTCCTCCGTCGCGGCGTCGGCGCCGGCGGCGCGCTGGTGGCCACCGCGTCCAGTGGTCTGTTCCGCGCCGTTCCCGCCGGCGGTCCGTCGACGGATACCGCGTCGACGGGTCCTGCCGTCCGGCCGTCCTCGAAGGCGCCACAGGCCACAGTCACCGACGAGACGGCGCCGTTGCGAGTAACCCTCAATTTCGCGGGCAACGCACCGGAAGGCCACCTGGAACGCCACGTCCGGCCGGCACTCTCGAGCTTCGCCGTCCAGGCCGGCATCGAGGCCGAGATAACGTCGGTCTCGTCGCTGTCGCGGTCGGTCGACCTGCGAGACGACTACGAGCGCATCCTGGATCGATTCGAAACCTGGGCCGAGGCCGGCGACGCCGACCGCCGCGACGGCCACGTCAATTTCCTCCTGTACGCCCAGTCGCCGCTCGTCGGCTCGGCCTACGCCTGCGACCACCGGGGCGTCCTCGCTGCCGACGCGGCCCCGATGGCCGTCTGTAACGCCGACGTGGCGCTGTTCTGGCCCCGGACGGCCTACCGGAACACCATCATCACGGCGCTGGCCCGGCCGGTGCTGGCGGGGATGGTCGGCAAGACGCTGTCCAACGGCGAGGAGATGGGAACGGACCTGAACGCCTTCGGCACCGTCCACGGCGGCGACGTCCCCCGGAGTTCGCCGCTGGCCACCTGGCACACCCCGGCAGCGGGCGGCTGCGTCAAGCCGAACAACTACGAGGGCGAGGACATCGTCGAACGTCACTGTGGCTACGAAACCACGCAGACCAGCTGTGGCTACACCACGCAACTCAGCGAGTGTACGATACTCGGGTCCCGGGCCAGTCTTGCCGACCTGTAGACAGGCCGACCGCTACCCTGGCCGAAATCTAGAGGCGTTCGAGCGCCGGCCGCGGTGCGCCACACGCCGGGCAGGCCCCGTCGCGGTAGGCCGGGAAGTGTCGGGCTGCCTCCGGTGCGGCCATCCGGGTGGCGTCGCTGACGGTCAACAGCGTGTCGGCGGCGACGCCCTCTGACGTAAGCCGCCGGATGTCGTCGGGACCGGTCCCCGGCGCGAAGACGGCACCACAGCACGTCGCCGCGTAGGTCCGGCGTGACCCCAGCGAAAGCCGGTCGGACAGGTCGGTTCGCCCGACGACCTGGAGCGCCGCCCCGGCGGCGATGCCCAGCCCGACGGCCGCCAGCACCGCGTCACTGGTGCGACTCAACGTTTGCCTCCCGGTTCACTGCCGTGCTCCGTCCCATGCATCGCCCGGAGGGCCGACGTCTGCATAAATCCAGGTGTGAATTACTGGCTCCTTTAAGTATCTATGCGTTCCTGAAAGTATTTTTCTGGTACGCGAACGGACGCTCCTGGTACGTATCGGGCTCCCTCGGTTCAGCTCCCGGCGTACAGCCACTTGACGCCGTAGTGGACGAACCAGGCCATCCAGAGCGAGAATATCGCCAGCCAGACGCCGTACTGGAGGATGTGGTGGGGATAGACGACGTAGGCCAGGACGAGCAACGCCGAAACGGTCGCTACCGTCGCGACGTCCCAGCGGTCCGGACGGGGCGGTCGGTCGACCATCGGTGTCGGATTTGTCGCCGTCGCTTTTCAGTGTTCCCGGTTCGGCGGCCGCTGGCCCCGGGTTCCACCGCGTCGGCCCTGGTTTGAAGGCAGTGCCGCACCACCGAACAGTCGATGGCAACGCTCCGGGAGACGCTCGCCGACGCCGTCCGCGAGTTCGCCGGCCAGGTCGAGGCGGCGCTGCCGCTGGTGCTATCCGGGCTGTTGTTCCTGACCCTCGCCTTCCTGTTCATCCACGTCGTGACGGCCCTCGTCCGGCGGACCCTCGCCGGCATCTACCCGCCGGAACAGCGACTCGTCGCAGAGTTCGGCGCGCTGGTGGCCAGCGTCGCGATGTGGTTTGCCGCCGCGCTGGCCCTGCTGAAGGTGCTCGATATGGGCGACATCGCCGCCAGCCTGGGGACCGCAACGGGATTCATTGCGCTGGGCATCTCGTACGCCCTCTCGGACATGATCGCCGACACCGTCGCCGGTCTGTACCTCCTGCGAGACCAGGACTTCAACCCCGGCGACACCGTGACGACCGCCGACGCCACCGGCACCGTCGTCGACATCGGCTTGCGCAAGAGTCGGCTCGACCTGGAAAACGGCGACCGCATCGTCCTCTCGAACCGGCAGGTTGAGTCGCGCTGGACCAAGCAGGTCGATTAGCCCCTCGGGCTGACCGCGCCCCGGCCGATGCGTTCCAGGCGCTCGGCGAGGACGGCGACGGCCTCGGCGGCCAGCGCGAGTTCGTTCGGCGTCAGTCGCGTGAACGGAATCTCGTAGACGACGTGGTCGCCGGTGACGACGAACTCGCCGGGCGTCTCGACGTCCATTAGCGCCGCCTGGACGTCCGGCGACAGCAGGAGCTTCACGTTCTTTTTCGACCCTTCGATGACGTACCGGTCGTCCAGCGCCGGATTGCCGGTGGTCAGCCCCTCGCCCTCGGCGGAACTGTCGACTCCCAGGTTCGTAAACCGGACGGTAAACGAGGCGTCGACTCCGTCGACCCCCGCCCGGATTTCGGTGTGTGACTGGGCCAGCAGGTCCGGCACGGTCGTCGCGACGGTGACCGAGTGACCCTTGACTATCCGCTGGAGGTCGACAGTGCTGGGACCGCTGCCCTGGTCGAAGCTCGAATTGGCGACCAGCCGGCGCCAGTGGCGACGGTCCCGCCAGGCGAGCAGGAGGAGGCCGACCAGCCAGACGGCCCCCGCACCGCCAAGGACGACGGGACGGGAGAGGACCGTAACCGGGGCTCCGGCGGCCAGGAACGCATAACCGAGCGTGCCGACGACGACCAGCACGCTCCATGCCAGCTGGAGCGTCTTGGTCCCGGTGTGCCGCCGCCGGTCGGACATTACCGCCCATCTCACAGCCGACCAGCAAAAAGTCTCGGGCGGAACGTGTGTGGTGAGTTTCGTGTCTTCGACGGTGGTAACGCCGTGATGAACGGCCAGAAAGCCCCCGGCGGCTCGATGGTCCGGGACTTGCTGTCGTTCGAAAGACGGCGCGACGCGCCGTCTTTCGTGATGACAAAAGGCGCCTGAGCCACCTTTTGAACCACGGTCCTCGCTCACTCCGTTCGCTGTGGTCCTTGCGGCGTCCGGGACCAGTCGAGCAGGGTGGTCGGCGGAGCCGACCACCTATAACGTGGCGGCAGGGAGACGGCTTCGCCGTCTCCAATCGAGGCGCCTCCAGCGCCTCGCAGCCGCCACGCAGCCGGCCCCTTTCAGTTCCACCCACGTAGCCTGGCCGACCAGCCGACGTGGGTGGAACTGAAAGGGGCCGGGCTTTCTACCCGTTCTCGTCCCCATTCACCGGTCGAACGTCAGATAACATCGTGGTACCGGACGGTGGTCCCTAAGTACCCTCCCCTCA
Source organism: uncultured Halobacteriales archaeon (assembly GCA_964523745.1). Classification (GTDB taxonomy): domain Archaea; phylum Halobacteriota; class Halobacteria; order Halobacteriales; family Haloarculaceae; genus CAZGAX01. Next base: position 16,584 of record CAZGAX010000038.1, read on the forward strand.
AAGCGGAGCCATGGCAGACCTCGGCAAGGCAGACCGCGAATTCTTCGACGAGTACGTCTACCCACACCTCGGGACCGACCGCGAGGACGTTCGCCTCGGGCCACAGCACGGCGTCGACTTCGGCGTTATCGACGTCGAGGACTCCGTCGTGGCACTCGCGGCAGACCCCGTGTTCATCATGCCCTCGCTGGGCTTCGAGCGAGCGGCCTGGTTCGCCATCCACATCCTGCTGTCGGACGTCGCGGTCTCGGGCATCCCGCCGACGCACCTCAGCGTCGACCTGAATCTCCCGCCGGAGATGACCGACGAGCAGTTCGAAGCCATGTGGACCACCTTCGACGAGGAGGCCACCGACCTCGGCGTGTCCATCGTGACGGGCCACACCGGCCGGTACGAGGGCTGTTCTTATCCCATGGTCGGCGGCGGGACGTCCATCTCCGTGGGCGACCCCGACGACCTCGTTCGACCCGACGGCGCCCGGGTCGGTGACCGCGTCGTCGTCACGAAGGGCCCGGCCATCGAGGCCACGGGCCTGCTCTCGATCCAGTTCGAGTCGCTGATGGAAGGGGAGGTTCCCGACGCCGACATCCGCGACGCGACGGACCGATTCTACGACATGAGCCCCGTGAAAGACGCCCTGACGGCCGCCGCGGCCGGACCGGTCACCGCGATGCACGACGCCACGGAAGGTGGCGTCTTCGGCGGCCTGTACGAGATGGCCCGCTCCGCCGGCGTCGGCATCGAGGTCGAGACCGACCGCGTGCCGGTCCAGCCCGGCGTGCTGGAAGCCTGTGACTTCTTCGACGTCGACCCCTGGATATCGATCAGCGAAGGGACGCTGCTGGCGACGGTTCGGCCCGAGGGCGTCGACGACGTGCTGGGTGCCCTCGAGGACGAGGGCATCCCGGCCGCCGACGTGGGTGAAGTCGTCGAGGGCGAGGGGCTGGTGGCGGACGGCGAGGCGGTCGAACCCCAGCGCGACCCCTTCTGGGCCGCCTTCGCAGAGCACATGGAACAGTTGGGATAAGGCACCGTTCCAGGCAGCGACCGTGGTCGGTGCTGTCGGGTCGCTATCGGTCGAGCTTCGAGCGCGAGGAAGGGCCACCAACTGCAGAAATCGGACCCGGCGTGGTGCCGGCCGTCAGGCGTCGAGTCGGACGACGAGGTTGGACTGTACCCAGGCGTCGGGCGACTTTCGGTCGTAGATGATCGTGTCGCCGTCGCCAGTTTCGATGGCACCGTACCGTTCGTCGGCCGTTTCGATCTCGGTCGCGTCAGTCTGTTCCGTCATGGTGTGTCGGTGGGTCGCACGGGACCCGCTATCTGAGGGGAGGCGCCCCATCCCGTATAAGTTTTCCGGCGAATATATCAGGGGATGGTAATACCATACTAGGATTGGGCGAACGGTCGGTTCCGGGAGACGCTCGGGCCGACCATCGCACGGCGGTCGCCCCGCCGTGGAGGGGGGAAGGGGGTGGGCAGACCGCCGAGCGTATCGCGTCATCACGCCTTTGTACCACCGGCTGATAGGGACGGACATGACCAGACGCGCCGCTCCCGTCCGGCCGCCGGTCGTCTGCACCGTCGCGGGCAGCGACTCCGGCGGCGGTGCGGGCATACAGGCCGACCTGAAGACGATCGAAGCCGGCGACGCCTTCGGGACCAGCGTCGTCACGAGCGTTACCGCCCAGAACACTACCGGCGTCCGGAGCACGCACGTCCTCCCCGTCGAGGAGATCGCCGCGCAGTTCGACGCCGTCGCCGACGACTTCGAGCTGGGTGCCGTCAAGACCGGCATGCTTGCCACCCGAGAGGTGGTCGACCTGGTGACCGACCGAGTGCGTGAGGTCGACGCGCCGGCCGTCGTCGATCCCGTGATGGTCGCGGCCTCCGGCGACCGACTGCTCGACGAGGCTGCCGAATCCGCCTACGAGGACCTGATCGCGGAAGCCGCCCTCGTCACACCAAATCTCGACGAGGCCGAAGTCTTGACCGGCCGGACGATAACCGGCCCGGACGACGCCGAGGTAGCAGGGATGAACCTCGTCGAGATGGGCGCCGAGGCGGCCCTCGTCAAGGGTGGCCACCTCGACGGCGAGGACGTCGTCGACGTGCTCGTCTCCGAGGACGCCGTCCAGCGGATCCGCCATCCCCGCGTCGACACCGACGCCAGCCACGGCTCTGGCTGTATGCTCTCCTCTGCCATCGCCACCCGATTGGCCCACGGAGACGACCTCGGGGCGGCCGTCGAGTCGGGCATCGACCTCCTGGGGCGGGCCATCCGGTACAGCCTCGACGTCGGCGAGGGCCCAGGCGCCGTCCACCACCTCGTGGGCCTCCGGGACCGGGCTGCCCGCCAACCGACACAGGAACGGATCGCCGAGGTGGTCCGGCAGTTCGTCGACCGGGACGTCTCCCGACTCGTCCCCGAAGTCGGGATGAACGTCGTCGGCGCGACGCCGCACGCCGAGGTGCCAGGGGAGTGCGCTGCCGTCGAAGGCAGGATCACGAAGACGCTCGACGGCGTGGCGCCGAACAGGGGGATCAGACAGGGCGCTTCCAGCCACGTCGCCCGCTTCCTCCTCGCAATCAGGGAGTTCGACGCCGACCAGCGCTTCGCCGTCAACTGCCGGTTCGACGACGAAATCGAGGCCGCCCTCGACGCCATCGACGGGCCGGTCGCGGAGTACGACCGGTCGGCCGAACCGCAGGACGTCAAGGAGGCGGAGGGGAGCACGATGGGCTGGGGGGCCCGCCAGGCCGTCCAGTCGGTCGAGGGAACGCCCGCCGCCGTGATCGACCGTGGCGAGGTGGGAAAGGAGGCGATCGTGAAGCTACTGGCTCCCGATTCGGCGACGCTGGTCGACCGGACGATCACGTTGCTCGATGCGGTCGAAGACGACGGGTAATCACCGCCGCCAGCGACCGACGACACCTGTGCCGATAAGGAGTGCCAGGGCGATCAGCGCAGAGACGACGCCGAAGCCTGGCCCGTTGATCGCCGGGCTGCCCGAGACGCTGACGGTGACGGAGACGTCGTCGACGCGGTACTCGTAGGTACCCGACTTCGGAGCGTCGACGGTAATCGGAACGACTGTCGTCTCGCCGGCGTCGAGCGTGATGGTCCTGGTGGCGACGACGGTGCCGTCGCGGGTCAGTTCGATCTCGCGCTGGCCGGGGCGATCGTCCTGGTTTTCCACCGTGAGAGCGAATTCGACCGGTTCGCCGGGGCCCACCGTAGAACGGTTGGAGACGAGCTTCGTCACGGCCAGGTCCGCCGGGGGACCCACGTCGACCGTGCGAGTCGTCCCGCCAACGGCCAGCGAGTGGGTCCCTGCGCTCTCGAACGGAACCGTCACCGTTTCGGTCGTCTCCTCGCCGGGGCCGAGCCGACCGGTGGCCGTCGCCTCGACGTCGCCGTCGACCCGTGCGGTGACCCTGTAGTCGCCGGCGCTCCCGCCGGCGTTGGTCACCCGGACCTGGACTCGGAGGCGTTCGCCGGTGACCAGGGAGAGGGATTCGCCCGACAGCGTCCGATTCCGGAAGGGGCCGGTGACGCGAATGCCGTCGGTCGGGACGGCGTACTCGATGCGGGCCGGGACGGGTCCGAACGCTTCGTTGTGGGCGGCCAGGCTCCACATCGACGGCCCGGCGGTCGTCGTGGTGTAGCGCTTGGCCTCGCCGGCCGGCTGGTCGCCGCCGGCCTCTCGGACGATGGCGACGAATTCGTCGCCGCTGACGGCCCGTGCCCGGCTGTTGAGTTCACCGAACGCGGTCTGGAACGTCGACCCGGCGTCGGTCGCCAGGCGGATCTCCCGGTCGAGTTCGCCGGCGACGAGCCCGCCCTTTCGGTACTGGGCGCCGTCGAGCCAGGTGCGGGGTTCGGCCAACACGACGTCGTCGTACCGGTCGTGCTCGCCGGCTGCCAGTGCCCGCTGGAACTCGTAGAAGCCGATTCGGCCCTGTTCGAGCGTCAGGAGGGCGGCGTAGTACGTCGCGCTCGCCTCGGTCACCCAGCGCGTCTCGTCGGTGAGGTTGAACTGCTGGCGGGTGTGGACGTACTCGTGGAGCCACGTGTTGTGCGGATCGTCGAGGCGCTCGTCGGCGGTGACGTAGGCGTCGGCGTCGCCCGTCTGGAGCCCCTCGACGGCCCAATCGACGCTGTTCGGTGCCGCCACGAGGAACACCGACTCGTCGCGGTCACCCACCCGGAGGGCGTCCGAGGCGGCGGTCACCGAGTCGAGTACGGCCGAGCGCGACTCCGTCAGGTCGGCCGCGGCCGGCACAACGAGCCGGACGGTCTGGCCGTGTGCAGTACGAGAAACCTCCTCGTGCTGGCCGAGGTAGATGATCGCGCTGCCCGCCGCGCCGGGACCGTCGGTGGCCAGGCTGCGCCGGAAGTCGATGCCGTCGGCGTAATAGGATACGTCCACCGGCGCCGGCGGCCGGCGGAACAGCGCCCACTCGCCGGCGTCGACGAACCGGTAGCGACCGTCGGCCCCCTCCGGGCCGGCCGCACTGCCGGTCTCGTTGACCGCCAGGGAGTAGCTGATCGACGGCGTGCTCGACCCGCCGTCCCACTCGTACCGGCGGTCACCTATCCGCTCGAAGCCGCCGCTGGTCTCGACGTTCTGTGCCGAGGGCGGCAACGTCGTTCGCAGGGTCTCGACCTCGTCAGGCAGGTCGAACCGCCGCGTGGCCTGGACGCGCCCCGGCTGGTCAGGTGACAGTGCGAAGGACTGGGTGAGGTGGACCGTGACGACGCGACGGCGTTCCCCTGGGCCATCGACCGCCGTCGTCGGTCCCGTGGCGTCGAGGTGAAGGTCGTGGGCCGCCGGCGCCGCCGCGACGGCGCCGCTGGCGGCCGTGAGACCCGCTACCGGGGCCAGAACGGCGAGGAGTACGACGAGAACGACTGCCCGGGACCGATCCATTCGGTCCGTATTCGGGTATCGGGTGGCAAATACTTGCTGGCCACGGTCAGGGCTGTGGGATCCAGACGGCGTGTTCGAGGACGCCAGCCATCGCGAGCAGTCCCAGCGCCAGTGTCGTCACGGCGATGCTTGCGGCGGGTGGGTCGAGGTGGGTCTCGGCGTGGGCGTAGAACACTCGCTGGAGCAGCTCGCCGACGATGGCACCCGCCAGGCCGGCCACGGCGCCGACTCCCAGGGCCTGCCAGAGCGGCACGGCGCTGGCGACGGCGGCCGGGGTGGTGGCCGCGCCGGCGGGGACCAGCGCAAGGACGGCCGTGCTCGCCGGGAGCGTCACGTGGTGGGTGACCGGGATGCGGTCGACGCCGGCGCTGATGAACAGCAACGACGCCGCGCTGACGCCGAACGCGAGGAACGGCGAGGCCGTCACGTAGGCGACGTAGCCCCCCAGGGCGCCGGCGGCGACGCCCAGTGCGGCGACGTGGGACCACTCGTACTGGTAGGGCAGCCAGGGCTCGACGGCCTGGCGGCCACCGTCCGCGCTGACGGCGTCTGTGGCTCCATCGCTGGTCTGCTCGCCGCGCTCCCAGGGCGACATGTCGAACCACCCGCCAACGGTGGGGGTGCCGATGAGGCTGTAGCCGAGGACGACGCGGTGGGCTAGCGCCGACCCGACGACGCCAACGGCGACGGGGTCCCACGGAATCCCGACGGTGCGGGATCCGACGGCGATGGCCATCCCCACGGCGCCGAAGATGCCGCCGACGGCGAGGACGCCCGGCCGGGCACCCTGCCCGGTCGTGATGCGCTTTGCGGGGTGGTAGTCGAACCCTTCGGCCTCGACGTAGCCCTGCCTGGCGGCGTAGGCCACCCCGGCTGCCCCGCCGGCAAAGGCGACGTGCGGGCCGAAAGCTGGCCCGAACGCGACGGCGCCGGTGACGTCGACGCCGCCGAGCGTGCTGGGACCGCCTACGCCTCGCTGGACGACCGACAGGACCTCGCCGGCGATGACGAGAAAGCCGGTGAAGGCGAAGGCCTGGAGCGCGCCGACGGCGGCGCCGAAGGCTCCGCCGGCGACCGCCGCGAGCAGTAGCTCGACGGTCGAGGGCTCGACCGCCACGGCTCAGGCCTCGCCCGTTTCGGCCAGGGTGGCCTCGACCTCGTCGAACAGAGCGTCCACGCGATCTGCACACTCCTGGCGAATCTCCCGGACGCGGTCGAGGTCCTGGTCGTGTGGGTCGGGCAGGTCCCAGTCCCGCTCGTCCACGTCGGCGTCGAGGTCCAGCGTCGAACACCCCATCGTTGCGACGACGTCGCAGGTCTCGAGTTCGGCCGTGGAGACCTCGCGGGGCTGGCGGTCCGAGAGGTCGATGCCGAGTTCGGCCATCGCCTCGACGACCTCGGGGTGTACTTCGTCGGCGGGGAGCGTTCCGCCGGTGACGATCTCGACGTCGTCTTCGAGGCCCCGTTCGGCCCGCTCTCGCTCGGCGAAGGCAGCACACATCTGGGAGCGCCCGGCGTTCTGGACGCAGACGAAGCCGAGTTTCATGCAGCGTTCTCCGTGCTGTCGAGTGCCGAGAGCAGTGCTTCGGCCCGCTCGGTTGCATCGTAGTACGCCCACCGACCCTCCTGTCGTCGGGAGACCAGCCGCGCCTCGGCCAGTTCGGAGAGGGCGTGGCTGACGGCGCTCTGGCTCACGTCGAGCAGCGGGGTGAGTTCGCAGACGCAGAGTTCCTCGTCGGCAGTGGTGAGAAGGCGGAGAATCCGGTAGCGGGTCTCGTTGCTCAGGGCTGCGAAGACCCGGGTGTCCTCGTAGGCGTTGTCGAGGACGGCGGTTTTGCCAAGGTCGTCGAGTTCTGCGAGGCGGTCCGTGAGGTCGCCGTCTTTGCACTCTCCAAGTTCGTCCGCGAGGAGGCGTTCGAGGCGCTCAGTGGCTTCGCTCATGGGAGTACCGGACGATTGAACATCTGTTCATATGTTTGTTTGGGTCTAGTTGTTACTGGAGTTGTTGCTACGGACACAACAGCAACCACACTGGCGAGAAAGCCCTCGGCTTTCTAGCGGACGTTCTGCCGAATACCTTCGCTCCAGATGGATACGGTAGGTGAAGCGACTTCCTGGTAGCGCGACCGAGCCTCATTCGTTTACCCATGGGGATCCATTTGGCGAGAAATAACACTGGTAGTACTTCGGTAGGGAAGCCACTGTATTGTATGCTCATGCTCAGTTACGATTACGCCCATTATTGATATTTGTAACAGGTAATTCCACAATCATTATATCCTGTTAGGAATCCTATCGGCTAATGACACGAACTCGAACGCAGGTAATTGGGCTCTTTTTTGCCGTCCTTCTCGTCACGTCGCCCATCGGCTCGGTCGTGGGCTACGGGAACGGGGCGACAGCGAGTGGTAGCCCGGTAGCAGACGCGAGCGGTGGCACCCAGGTATCGTCGGTTACCAACCTCTCTCAGCAGTTTGCAGAACCACGTCGCCCAGCCCAAACACTTGTTGCGGGGAGTCAGCGTGCACTTCGGTCTCTTTCGCTCGATAAACCAGACAGCGTCCATCTAGGCAAGGCACGTTCGAGCCTGACCTCTCTCCAATCGACGTTCAGCGGCCCGGTCACCGTCCAACGTGAGCAGGCTTTCCGGGACGGTGCGAAGACACTGCAACATCTCAGTATCATCGTCGAGCGAGAGCCACCAGGGAACCCATCCGAGGAGAAGAACGGACGCAAGGGCAACAAGCGGGGCAAGGGCAAGCAGAACGGGAAGTCCGGGTCGAACGAAGATACAGGAGGGCCACCGTCCGAGCTATCTGCCCCAACGGAGCAGCGATTGCGAAGCGCCGGCCTCGATACCTACCGTGCACTGAACCTCACGGCTCGGTGGGAACTGTACCGGGCCCGGCTGGCGCTCGAACTACACCGTGACCAGCTCTCGAAGGGCCAACGGCGGAGTGCGGAATCGTTGCTGCGGAACGCCGACCGGTCTCTCGAAAAGGCACACTCACAGGTAGCAAAGGCGCGGACTGACCGGTCCCTTCGCGCCCGAAGCAAGGCTGCTCACCACCTCGCAACGACTTGGCGGATGGCTAACAAGGTCCGGCAGCGAGTGGAGCAAGCCAGCACGTCTCCCGTCGACCGGCCAGACGCCGACGGGGACGGCGTCTGGGATGGCCGCGAGCAGGCACTCGGGACGGCCGTCGACGACGCGGATTCAGATGGGGATGGGATCGACGACCACGTGGAAACAGCGGGCGGCTTCCCTGTCGACACCGACGGGGACGGACAGATCGATGCCCTCGATACCGACAGCGATGAGGACAGCGTCCCCGATTCGTTCGAAAGCGTCAACAACTCAGATGGATACTCCTCGGTCGATACAGACCGGGGTGGCGACTCCGATAGAGACCGTGACGGCGGGGACCACGCGGAGGACGATGGAGCGGCAAACGAGGAGGGCGAAGAAGACGACGAGAACGAAGAGGACGAAGAAGACGAGAGTGAGGAAGGCGAAGAAGGTGAGGAGGACGACGAGGGTGAAGACGGTGCGGATGACGGTCAGATCAGTCGCGATGCCATTCTAGACTTCCGCGACCAGGATGACGATGGCGACACGATTCGGACGATTGTCGAGGTTCGAAATGGCTCGAACGTCACGGGTCACCACGATGTCGACTTCGACGGGGTGCCGAACTGGCTGGAAGCCGATGCCGATGGCGACGGCGTCACCGACGGCACGGAAGGTTTCGCCGACCCCGATGGCGATGGGATTCCGGCGTATCTCGACAACGACCAGGACAACGACCGGCTGCCCGATTTCTACGAGCGCAACGTCACGCAGACCGATCCCACGTCGGCCGACAGCGATTCAGGACGCACGAGTAGTGACGAAGCATCGAACGACGTAATTGACGGGAACGAAGACTTCGACAACGATTCGCTCTCGACCGGTGGCGAGTACAAACTCGGGATAAATCCATTCAAGGCTGATACCGACGACGACAGCCTGGCCGATGACGTCGAATACAATCTGTCACAGTTCGAGCCCACGACGGCCGACACGGACGGAGACAACGTCAGTGACGCCGCCGAGGACAGCGACAGCGACGGCCTGACGACCAGCGACGAACTTGAGGCCGGAACTGCCCTCGACCAGGCGGATACGGACGGCGAGGGGTTGAACGATAGCGCCGAACTGGATGTCCACGGCACCGACCCCTTGCGTGTGGATACCGACGACGATGGGGTTCCCGACGACGAGGAAGTGAAACTGGGCACGGACCCGACTGCGGCGGATTCAGACAACGACGGTACGCCGGACGGCAACGAGACCTACGAGAGTACGCTCGCTCACGACGAGACGAACGTTTCGGTGGCACTCCGGGGCGGTGGCCACGTCGCGTCCGACGTGTCGATTCGCTCCCGGCCGGAGTACGGCGCCGAGAACCTGACGGCAGGGCCGACGGTCCAGGTCCACACCGTTCGGAACT
>CAZGAX010000039.1:0-25698 GCA_964523745.1 uncultured Halobacteriales archaeon
GACAACGACTCGGTCTACCTCGAGCGCTACCTGGAGAATCCGCGCCACATCGAGGTACAGATCGTCGCCGACCACCACGGCAACGTCCGTCACCTCGGCGAGCGGGACTGCTCGCTCCAGCGCCGCCACCAGAAGGTCGTCGAGGAGGCGCCGAGCCCGGCGCTAACCGACGGACTCCGCGAGGAGATCGGCGAGGCAGCCCGTCGCGGGGTCCGGGAGGCCGACTACACCAACGCCGGCACAGTCGAGTTCCTCGTCGAGGACGACCGCGAGTCGGGCGACGAACTCCTGGACGCCGACGCGGACTTCTACTTCCTGGAAGTCAACACCCGGATACAGGTCGAACACTGCGCCACCGAGGCGATCACGGGCATCGACGTCGTGAAGTGGCAGATACGGGTGGCCGCCGGCGAGGAACTTGCCTTCTCCCAGGACGACGTCGACTTCCGGGGTCACGCCATCGAGTACCGGATCAACGCCGAGAACGCCGCCGACGACTTCGCACCGGCTACGGGTGGCCGGCTCGAGACGTACGATCCGCCCGGTGGTATCGGCGTTCGCGTCGACGACGCCCTGGGGCAGGGCGACGAACTGGTCACCGACTACGACTCGATGGTCGCGAAGCTGATCGTCGCCGCCGGCGACCGTGACGAGTGCATCTCCCGGTCGCAACGGGCCCTCGCCGAGTACGACGTCGAGGGCATTCCCACGATTATCCCGTTCCACCGGCTGATGCTCACCGACGAGACGTTCGTCGAGGGGACGCACACGACGAAGTACCTCGACGAGGAACTGGACGCCGACCGGATCGAGGAAGCCCAAGAGAAGTGGGGGTCGGCCGAAGTCGCCGCCGACCAGGGCGAGGAGGTCCACACCCGGGAGTTCACCGTCGAGGTCGACGGCCGACGGTTCGAGGTGAACCTGGAGGACCGTGGCGGTTCGTCGCTCCTCGGTGCGACCGAGGAGGCTACGAGTGCCGGCCCGACGAGTTCGGCCTCCAACGGCAGTTCGTCCGCCGCCAGCCAGTCGGCGACCGGGGGCGGGAGTTCGGCTGCCTCGGGTGGCGGGTCGACCGCCGCGGCCGATGGCGAGCAGATCACCTCCGAGATGCAAGGGACGATACTCGACGTCCAGGTCGAAGTCGGCCAGGAGGTCCAGGCCGGCGACGTCCTCTGCGTTCTCGAAGCGATGAAGATGGAGAACGACGTCGTGACCGACCGCGACGGCACCGTTACCGCCGTCGCGGTCGAGGACGGACAGACCGTCGACATGGGCGACCCGCTGGTCTCGATCGACTGAGCGTCGATAGGTGCGCCACGGAAGCAGTCGGGACGAACCGTTCGCTCACAGGACCGAATTTGCGATGACGTCCTTCTGAATCTCGCTCGTTCCCTCGTAGATCTTGACGACGCGGGCGTTCCGGTAGTGGCGCTCCACCGGGTACTCCGATAGGTAGCCCGCGGCGCCGTGGACCTGCAGGGCCGCGTCCGTGACGTCGAGCACTTCCTCGCTGGCGAACAGCTTCGCCGCACTCGCGAGCCGTTCGGCACCGTCTTCGTCGGCCTCGATGGCCGCTGCGGCACGGTAGGTGAGCGACCGAATCGCCTCGACGCTGGTTGTCATCTCGGCTGTCGCGTGCTGGACGGCCTGGAACTCGCCGATGGGCTGGTCGAACTGCTCGCGGTGCCGGGCGTACTCGACTGCCGCGTCGGCTGCTCCCTGTGCCATGCCGAGCGCGCCGGCAGCGGCGATCACCCGCGTCGAGACGGACCCTTCCAGCAGGTGGTAGAATCCGCCGTTCTCGTCGCCCACCAGGTTGTCCGCCGGGACGCGAACGTCGTCGAACGTCACTCGTCCAACGTCGGAGGCCCTGACCCCCATCATCTCGTCAGTCATGTCCGCCGCGCTGATTCCGTCGGCCCCGCCGGGGACGAGGAAGAAGCTGATGCCCCGGTGGCCTGCCTCGGGGTCCGACTTCGCGGCGACGACGTACACGTCGGCGACGGTTCCGTTGGTCACCCAGGACTTCTCGCCGTTCAACACCCACTCGTCACCCCGTTTTTCGGCGGTGGACTCGATGCCGGCGACGTCAGACCCGTGGTCCGGCTCCGTGACCGCCATCGCGGAGAAAGCCTCACCGGCGGTGATCTTCGGTATCCACTCTTCTCTCATCCACTCGTCGCCGTACCGGGTGACCAGGTGCATCCCCACGTCGGCCGAACTGATCGAGAACGAAAACGAGTGGTCGGCTCGCGAGAACTCCTCCACCACGATGGCGCTCGCCAGCAGGTCGTCGCCGGACCCGCCGTACTTCGCTGGCAACAGCAGCCCGACGAATCCCTGCCTGGCCGCCTCACGAACGACGGCTTCCGGAAACTCGTTGCGCTCGTCGTAGGCCGCAGCGACGGGTTCGATCTCGTCTTCGGCAAACGATCGCGCTTTCTCGCGGACTTCCGGTCGGTCGCTCATCCTGAAACGTACACACCCACCGTCTATGCTCGCATAAGCGTTTGGAGGTATCCCGCACCGGTCGCGTTCGTACCTCCCGACGAAACATATTTAGGCCGCCACGTCGAGCTTTGGTACGTTACACCTGCCCACTCACCGGGCGACAGCGTGTCATGAGCAATTCAGCCAAACACACGGCGGTACCGCGAGCGACGGTTCACAAGCGAATACTCGACACGGCCGTCGACCAGCCGACCGCATCGATGGCAGAGCTGGCAGGACAGGTCCCGGGTGCCAACACCGACCTCGTCGAGCGAGTCCTCGACGAGTACGGCGACCCGGCCGGCGACGACGGGGAGCAGGCGACCGAATCGACCGACCAACCTATGGCACAGAAGACCATCCACACCGACGGAACCGAATCGATAGGGGAGACCACAGAGCGGGTCGGGGCTTCGGCGACGACCACGACGGACGACGGGCCGACCGACCTGGAACCCTTTTCGGAGAAGGAACGAGAGACGCTCCTCGCGATCCGGGACCACCCGGAGAAGTCCCAGCGGGAACTGGCCGAGGTTCTCGGCATCTCCGGCGCGACGGTGAGCAATCGCGTCAGCGGCATCGAGGACTTCGACTGGGCCACCCGAAAGGAGTACGTCGAACGGCTGTTCGGCACGGCGGCGTCCCCGGCCGAGAACGGGACTCCTTCGCCGGCAGCCGAGGACGGGACCCGTTCACCGCCGGTGGAAGACGAGACCCGTTCACCGCCGGTGGAAGACGAGACCCGTTCACCGCCGGTCGAAGACGAACCCGACCCGCTGGCCGAGAGCGTCGAACGACTGGAACGACAGGTCGGCCGCCTCGTCGAAGACGACGCCGGGTCCGCCCTCGAGGACCCGGAACTGGTGCACAAGGTCGTCCACGCCTGCGTGGAGTCCGAAGCCATCTCGACCGACGAGGAACTCCGGATTTTGAACGACATCCTCGGATAGCGGTCGACGCGACGGTCGTTTCTCTCTCCACACTCCGGCGTGTGTCGGGGCTATTTCGGCCGACGAGCGAGCGACCGGAAACCCTCGAAATCGCCGGCAGGAGCGGCGGTATCTAGCGGGACGAACCATTAAATAGGAGGCCTTGCAAGGGGTGTTCGATGTCTACCGACCTCAAGATAGAGTCCGGTATCCAGCGGACTCCCGGCGAGACCGGTCTGTCAGACGACGTCGAGAAGTGGGCGAAGAAAGCCGAGGAGTTCGGCTTCGACGGCTTCGTGAGTTCCGAGGTCGACTACGACGGCCTGTCCCCGCTGCCCCTGATCGCAGAGCACACGGAGGACGTCGCCGTCGGCACCAACATCGTGACGGCGTTCACTCGCAGCCCGATGATCCACGCCTACAACGCCTGGGGGATGCAGCGATACTCTGGCGGCCGGTACCGGCTGGGGCTGGGGACGCAAGTGAGGGCCCACAACGAGCGCCGGTTCAGCGTCGGCTGGGAGTCCGGGACCGGGCAGCTCCGCGAGATCGTCGAAGCCCTCCGGCACATCTGGCAGGACGTGTTCCAGGCGAACGACTCGAAGGCCCTGGACTACGAGGGCGAGTACTACTCGTTCGACCTGATGACCGACTTCTTCAACCCCGGGCCGATCGACGACCCGGAGATCCCCATCTACATCGCAGGTCTCAACAGGAACAACTCTCGTCTCGCCGGCGAACTCTGTGACGGCATCTGCCTCCACGCGGTCAACAGTCCCTCGTTCATCGACGAGAAGATAAACGAGTGGGTCGCTGAGGGTGCCAGGGAGGCGGGTCGGGACCCCGACGACGTGGAGACGCTCGCAGCACCGTACGTGATCACCGGAGAGACGGAGGAGGAGATCCAGCAAGAACGGGAGAAGGCACGCGAAGAGATCGCCTTCTACGGCAGCACCCCGGCCTACCACGTCGTCTTCGACCACCACGGGTGGATGGACATCGGGAAGAAGCTCCACGAACTCTCGAAGGAACAGAAGTTCGAGGAAGCCCAGGAACACGTCACCGACGAGATGATCGACACGATGGCCGTCCAGGCGCCGGTCGACGAACTCGGGGAGGAACTCCGCAGGCAGTACGGCGGCATTGCAGACCGGCTCTACCTGTCCATCGACTTCGAGGGCGAGGACTGGTGGCACGACGTCATCGCCGACGTCCACGGGGACTGACTACGGAACACCGGGCGCTTTGGCCACCAGCAGACCTATCCCAACCCGTCACACAGTATCACCTATGTCCGACGACGGAGCAGACGAGACGAACGAGGAATCGGACGGTTCGTCACCGGGCTTTGCGGTGTCGGGGTCGGACCCGGTCTCCGCAGTCCGGGACCTCGCGACAACCCATCCCTTCATCAGTCAGCTTGGAATCGAGCCCCAGGCGTTCGAGGACGGCGTCTTTCGGGCAACCGTCGCACACGACGAGCAGTTCACGAACCCCATGCCGAACGCGCCGCTCGCCGGTGGGTTTCTGACGAGCGTCCTCGACGCAGTCATGGGGTTCACCGTCCAGGCTGCCACGTTCGACGACGAGACGGTCGCGAGCGGCCCGACGACGAACCTCAACGTGAACTTTCTCGACGCGGCCACCGGAGACGTCCGAGCGGAAGGCGAGGTCGTCAGGCTCGGCGGGTCGAGCGCGGTCGTCGACGGTCGCCTCCGGGACGAACAGTCTGGTGACCTGGTGGCGACGGCACAGGGAACCTGGCGGCTCTACCGGTCGGACTGACGCGAACCCCGGGCGACGCCTCACTCGATCCGGTCGCGGAGTTTGTACTTCTCGATCTTGCCCGTCTTGGTGGTGGGCAGCGCGTCCACGACCAGGACGTGTTTCGGCTGCATGAACTCCGGGAGTTCGGTTTCGAGCCAGTCACGGAGGCCCTGTTCGTCGACGGTGGCTCCCTCCAGGGGCTCGACGGCGACTCCAACCTCGTCGTCGGGGCCGTGCTCCGCCTCGACGGCGAAGGCGGCCGTCCGGGTAACGTCCTCGTGCTTGTTGACGATCTCCTGGAGCTGGATGGACGAGATGTTCTCGCCCCGGCGCCGGATCACGTCGTCGATACGGTCGACGAAGACGTAGTTGCCGTCGGCGTCGCGGCGGACGGCGTCGCCGGTGTGAAACCAGAGGTTCGACCACGCCTCGACGGTCTGCTCGGGCTTGCCCAGGTAGCGCTTCATGATGACGTCCGGCTCGTTCGGCCGGATGGCGAGTTCCCCCACCTCGCCTGGTTCGACTCGTTCGTCGTGCTCGTCGAGGACGGCGACGTCCACGAGGTCGTCCCGCCAGGCGCGACCGAAGTAGCCGTCGTCGGGGACGTCGTCGTACACGGGAAAGCCGAGTGCTTCGGCCCGGTCGCGGATCTCCTCGGGAGAGAGGCCCCGTCGGAGTTCGTCCGGCGTCCCGTGGTCGTCGTCGGTGGCGCTGACGATGCCGGTCAGCGGGGAGCCGGTCTCTGTCTGGCCGAAGCCCACGGACATGAACTCCAGCCCGTATCGGTTGCCGACCTCCCTGTACTGCTGGAGGGACTGCGGTCCGACCTTGTTCAGGGTCGTCGCGTGCTCGTCTTCCCGCTCGGGCTGGTTCAACAGCCAGCTCATCACCGGCCCCGGCATCGCCGCGTAGGTCACGTCGTACTTCTCGACGCGGTCCCAGAACTCCGAGACGCTGATCCGGTTCCAGAGGGCGACCGGCGCGCCGGCGACGAGGCCGGAGAGAAACAGGAGGTACGTCCCGCCGACGTGGTACAGCGGGACGGCACAGTGGACGACGTCCTCCCGGGTGAGAAACCGGGAGTAGTAGCTGGCGAACTGCGCCAGGGGATAGCGGTGGGAGACCACGACGCCCTTCGGCATCCCCGTCGTCCCGGAGGTGTAGATGACGGCCGCCTCGTCGCTCCAGTGTGCGTCGACGTCCGGGACCGGGGCGTCGGTATCTCTGAGTGCCGCGAGGGTCTGCCAGTCGAAGCCCGCCGGCGGTTCGGCGTCCGCGTCGGTTTCGGAGACCACGACCGGCGGGTCGGTATCGAGGTCGTCGGAGACGGCGTTCAGGCGCTGGACGTACTGGTCCTCGACGACGAGTGCAGCCGGCTCGGTGTCGTCGATCTGGTACGAGAGCGTCTCGCCCTTGTACTCGAAGTTGATAGGGCAGTAAACCGCGCCTACCTTGTGGATACCGAACATGACGAACAGCGTCTGGAGGTGGTCCCGGAGCATGACGGAGACGCGGTCACCCGGCTCGATGCCCATCGCCGCCAGGCCGCTGCCGATGGCGTCGGCCGTCCGGTTCAACTCGGCGTAGGAGACGTCCCGGTCGTCCTCGCCGTATCGAATCGCGACGTCCTCGCCCAGCGCCGCCGCCCGGTTTTCCAGCACGTCGGTGAGCGTCATGTCCGAGAGCGGCTCCTCGTCGAACGCCGTCTGGACGTCATGTGTCATGGTATCTCACTCTGCGGTGAGTCACTTATCTCTTTTCTGTCGCCGGACGCCCGGCCCGCCAGCGCCCGCTAGAACGGCGACGTCACCGGTCTAGCAGGACGGTACCGCTCGACCACTGGACGGTGCGAACGGGGGGGGGAGTAGTGGCAACCAGTCTGACGGTCAGTCAGTCGTGCATCTGCGTCACGACGGGACACTCGGCGTTGAGGAGGACTCGCTGACTCGTGCTCCCGAAGATGGCCTTGCCGGCTGGCGACCGGCGCCGGCCGCCGATCACGAGGTACCGAGGCTCCAGGCGCTCTGCCTCGGCGAGTATCTCCGCGGCGGCCTCACCGACTCGACCCCGGGGAACGACCTCGGCCGCCTCCTCGTCCAGCGACTCGGCGGCGAGCCGGCTCACGAACATTTTCGCGCTCTCTTCTTCCTTCCCCAGGCTCAGGTCACCGAGTTCGGGGATGGCCTGGACGGACGCCTGGTGGGCCTCGAAATCCTCGGTCGGCACCACGTGCAGGGCGACGAGGTCGTCACCGTAGGCAGTCGCCAGGTCGTTCGCCAGTCTCAGCACGTCGGTCGCCCGTTCGGTCTCGTCGACCGCGGCGAGAATCGTCATAGGACCCCGTGAACTCCTCGTCACAAGTAGATTCCCCCGGTAGGGGACGCGAGGCGAGCCGACGTCAACCTTTAAGCGGTGGTGCCGACTGTTCCCGTACGACGATGTTCCTCGACGAGACACCCGGCGATCCGACCAAGACGACGGTCGACGCCGTCCTCGCG
Source organism: uncultured Halobacteriales archaeon (assembly GCA_964523745.1). GTDB lineage: Archaea > Halobacteriota > Halobacteria > Halobacteriales > Haloarculaceae > CAZGAX01. The sequence continues at coordinate 7,685 of CAZGAX010000039.1, forward strand.
AAACAGGCCACCCACCTGCGCGACGAACCGTACGTCATCTACGGGCCGGAAGACCGCGAGGTCACGTACGGGGAGATGTACGAGACGGCCAATCGTATCGGGAACTCGCTGCGACAGCGCGGTGTCGAGAAGGGTGACCGCGTCTCCGTCCTGGTCGACCACTCGCTGGTCACCCTGTTTACGTTCTACGGGCTCCAGACGTGCGGCGCCGTCCACTCGCCGGTCAACTCCGACCTCACCGGCCAGGCCCTCGCCTACCAGCTCGACGACACCGCGCCGTCGTTGCTCGTCCTGCAGGACGACTACGCCGGGGAACTCAACGCCATCAGGTCCGACCTCGAGACCGTGCCCGACGTCGTCGTCTACGAGACGTCGGGCGAGAGCGAACCGCTGGCAGACGACTTCACGACCGTCTCGTTCGACTCCTTGCTCGACGGAGACGCCTCGCCACCCGACGTCGATTCTCACTGGAGCGACGAGGCGGCCGTCCTCTACACCTCCGGCACGACGGGTGACCCGAAGGGCGTCGTCCACCAGCACCGCTACGTCATGACCTACAGCGAGAACGTCTGGCGCATCGGGGCGGCGTCCGGCTCGGTGGCCGACGAGGAGTACGACTACGTCCACCACACGAGCCTTCCGCTGTACCACATCGCCGGCCTCTACGCCGACACGTTCGGGCCGATGGTCGCCGGCGGCACCGTCGTCGTCTGGGAGAAGTTCAGCTCCTCGGCGTTCTGGGACCGCATCGACCGCTACGGAGCGACCTACGCCTCGCTGTTCGGGACGATGCAGTCCTGGCTGCTGAACCAGCCAGAGCGCGAGGACGACCGCCACCACACGCTCGACAAGGTGGCCCCGGTGCCGCTGCTGGAGAGCGCGGTGGACATGGCCGAGCGCTTCGGCTTCGACTTCGTCGTCACCGGCTACGGTTCGACGGAGACGGGCGCACTGACCCACGGGGTCATCCACGCCGCGAAGGGGGAGCACGCGACGCCACCGACCGTCCGTCGAAGCCGGGACCCGGCCGAAGTCAGGCGCCACGTCGAAGAGACCGGAATCCCGGTCGTCGACGAGCACCCCGGCCAGGGCTGGATGGGGTCGAACTGGCGTCCGGAGACGCTCGACCTGGCAATACTGGACGACCACGACCAACGCGTCGACGTCGGGAAGGTCGGCCAGCTGGCAGTCCGCCCGAACGAGCCAGACGTCATCTTCAGGGCGTACGACGGCAAGCCCGACGAGACCGTCGAGGCCTGGCGGAACCTCTGGTACCACACCGGCGACGCCGTCCGCCGCGACGAGAACGGCCACTACTACTTCGTGGACCGGATGGGGTCGGTGATCCGGCGGCGGGGCGAGAACATCAGCTCCGGCCAGGTACAGGAGATCGTCAACGCGGCCGAGGGCGTCGACCGGTCGGCGGCCTTCCCGGTGCCGGCCCAGGACGCACCGGAAGACGAGGTGGCCGTCGCAGTCCAGCCCGCCGACGGGGCGTCACTGGACGAATCCACGCTCCGCGAGCACTTCGAGAGGGAGATGCCGGCGTTCATGCGACCGACGTACGTCATGGTCACCGACGACATCCCGACGACGCCGACGAACAAGATGGAGAAGTACAAGCTGCGAGAGCGGCTGTACGACAGGGAATCCCTCGAGAAGTAGGCCGCCGCGTCGCTCCGCTCGCCCGCCTGTGACCGGCGCACAAGAGTTAACCCGGCGACCGTCGAGTGCCGCGTATGGTCGACATGCACCCCGACGCCAGAGACCTCCTCGAGCGGTGGCGAGCGGCCCCTGACGTGTGGCAGTTCTCCGCGTCAGAGGCCCGGGAGCGCCGCAGGCAGATGGACGACCCGGATAGCGACCGCGAACCGGTCGGGGAGGTCCACGACGAGGTGGTCCACCGCGAGGGCCACGGGATTCCGGTCCGGGTCTACGTCCCGGAGGGCGAGGGCCCGTTTCCGGTACTCGTCTGGGCCCACGGCGGCGGCTTCATCTTCGGCCACGTCGACGACGAGGATTCGACGGCCCGGGCACTGACGAACGCCTCGGAGTGCGTGGTCGTCTCCGTCGAGTACCGCCTGGCGCCGGAACACCCGTTTCCCGCCGGACTCCGGGACGTGTACGCCGCGACGGAGTGGGCGGTCGACGACGCGAACCGGTTCGGCGGCGACCCGGACCGACTCGTCGTCGGAGGAGCGAGCGCCGGCGGGACGCTCGCCGCCGGGACGACCATGCTCGCCCGGGACGAGGACGGCCCGGACGTCGACTACCAGGTGCTGGTCTATCCGGTGATGACGTTCGTCCCGGAGTTCCCCAGCCGGACCGAGTACGACGGCTACGTCATCGCAGAGGAGGGATTCGACTGGATCCGGGAGTCGTACTTTCACGACCCGATCCACCGCCACAATCCCTACGCCTCTCCTCTCGCAGCCTGCGACCACGCCGGGCTGCCGCCGACGACCGTCGTCACTGCCGGGTTCGACCCGCTACAGGACGAGGCCGGCGCCTACGTCGACGCGCTCGAAGCGGCTGGCGTCCCCGTCGAGCACCGCCACGTCCCGGACATGGTGCACGGCTTTTTCGGCCAGCCCTGGGACCGGTCGCGCGACACCGTCGCGGCGGTCGGGAGCGACGTCGGGGCGCACTTCGACTGAGTTCGTCACAGGTCCGGACCGTTGCGGTCAGCACGTCGACTGCTATCTCCACCGAGCCTCGTCCACGCCGAACCGCGAGGTGTGTGGCGGCCCGACCGTCGTCGACCCGATGCCGACGGAGACGCCGTTCTCGCCGGCCCTGGCTATTCCAGCGCGTCCCGCAGGTCGGCGGCAATGTCGTCGTACGCCTCGTGAGCCCGCTCGAAGACGTGTGGCTCGACGATGCGCGAGAGGAACCCGTGGATCACGTCGTCGTATTCGCGGTAGGTGACGGGGACACTGGCGTCTTCCAGCCGGTCTGCGAACAGCTTCCCGTCGTCCCGGACGGGGTCGAAGCCTGCCGTGAGGACGAGCGTCGGCGGGAGCCCCGAGAGGTCGTGGGCGTACCGCGGCCGGAAGTAGAGGTTCGCCTCGTCGGCCGGGTTCGACAGGAGGTGCTCTCGCACCCAGTCGCCGCTTTGCGTGCTGAGGCCGTACCCCTCGGCGTACTTCTCGAACGACGGCGTCCCCCGTGGCTCTCCCGTGACGGGATACAGCAAGGCCTGGTAGGCCGGCTCCGGCCCGTTCCGGTGGTCGGCGGCCAGTGAGACGGCGGCTGCGTTGGTCCCGCCGGCGCTCGGGCCGACGAGCGCTATCCGTTCCGGGTCGCCGCCGACCGACCGGGCGTTCGCGGCGGTCCACTCGAAGGCCGCGTAGCAATCCTCGAACCAGGCGGGAAACGGGTGTTCCGGTGCCAGGCGGTAGTCGACGCTGACGACGACGTAGCCGGTGCTCCTGGCGAGTTTCCGGCAGGGAGCGTCTGCTGTGTCCAGGCTGCCGCTGATCCACGCGCCGCCGTGAAAGTACAGCACGACCGGTCGGCGCTTTTCCGTGGGTTCGGGCCGGTAGAGACGGACGGGGATGTCACCGTCGGGACCCGGGATAGTCCGGTTTTCGACGGTCGCGACGTCGATTTCTGGGTCCCCCGATGGTGCGTCGCGCCGTTCCGCTCGCTCCCGGATTGCTGTGATCGAGTCGGGGTCGGGCGTGTCCCGGTCGAGAAACTCCCGGGCGTCCGGATGGAGTTCGCGGGGCATACGTCGGCCAGACGCGATGGGACGAAAAGGGTTCGGGGGATTCGTCCGACACGTCGCGTCGACGAACTCAGCCGAACAGGCGGCGCACGCTGGAGCAACGGGCATGCTGCCGCGGGCCGGGACTGCTAGCGCTAGGGTGAGCCCCGACGTCGGAGCTGACTGGATTTATGTGGTGTGGGGTTCGAGACCGAGTCACAATGTCCGACGTACGCGGAGTCGTATTCGTGCTGTCCGATACGCTCAGGGCGGACCACCTCGGCTGTTATCCGGGCGGTCCCGACGGCGTGACGCCGAACCTCGACCGGTTCGCCGAGGGGGCGACGGTGTTCGAGAAGAACTACCCCGCCTCCTATCCCACCATCCCGAACCGCCACGACGTCTACACGGGTCGCTACCAGTTTCCCTACAAGGGCTGGGCGCACTTCGAGGGCGACGAGAACGCCCTGCCGCAGGTGCTAGCCCGGAACGGCATCCTGCCGTACCTCGTGTTCGACACGCCGCTGTTGAACATGTACAACTTCAACGATAGCTTCGGCGGCTGGCAGCAGATCCGCGACCACGTCGTCGACAAGCTGACCACCGACCCGACGATCGAGACGGAGCTATCGGCCGAACCGCACAAGATCATGGGGCCCCACACCAGTTCCCTGCAGTACCTCCGCAACCGGGACGACTGGGACAACGAGGGTGACTTCATCGCGCCACGGACGTTCTCGACGGCCATCGACTGGCTGGAGAACAACCGCCACCAGGACCGCTTTTTCCTCAGCATCGACACCTGGGACCCACACGAGGCGTTCGACGCCCCCGAACACTACGTCGACCGGTACGAGGACGTCGACCCCGACACGGAGCACATCTTCTCGCCGGTGTACGGTCGGCCGGACCACCTTTCCGAGGCGGAGCACGAGCGCGTCAAGGCCCACTACAAGGGGAAAGTATCGATGGTCGACGCGATGATGGGGCAACTGCTCGACGCCATCGAGCGCTTCGGCATCGAGGACGAGGTGATGGTCGTGTTCACGTCTGACCACGGCCACCTGTTCGGCGAGCACGACCTCCAGGGCAAGCCGGTCGGTGGCATCGGCCGACTGTACGAGGAGTCCATCCGGACGCCCCTGATCGTCCGCCATCCGGAGATGGGACGGGGAGAACGAGTCGACAGCCTCACCCAGCATCCGGACATCATGCCGACCGTCCTGGACGCGTTCGGTCTCGACGTCCCCGAGACGGTCGAGGGCCGGTCGGTCCTGCCGTTGCTCGCCGGCGACGCAGACGACCGCGAGTACGCCATCACGGCGCGGTTCCCGGAGGGGGCACACGAGGCGTCGGGCACCGACCTCACCGTCGCGTGGGCCGGCCCGGAGGGGTCGGTCTCTCCAGCGACGGTCACCGGCGACCGGTGGTCGCTGATCTGTCACCCCAACCCCGACGAATCCGCGCTCTTCGACCTGGAGGCAGACCCGGCCCAGGAACACGACGTCTCCGACCAGCATCCCGAGGTGGTCGAGGAGATGCGGCGCGTCTTCCTCGATTTCATCGAAGAGCGGGAAACGACCGACCGGCTGCTCGAACCGTTCGTCTCGGAGGGAGAACGGTACGACCGCGACTCGCTAGACGCCGATAGGCCGGTCTACACGTTCGAGTATCACGACACCACGTTCGCCTTCCTCGACGCCGAGGAGGCACGTGCTAGGCTCCCGTCGACCAGCGGACCGGAGGACGTCGGAGAGCGAACGTTCGGCACCCTGGCGGACGAACAGCCCCGGGCGATGGTTTTTATCGACCTGATGTACTACTGGGCCGAAGACCTCGCCGTCGCGTCGTCTCCGGCCTGAAATCGGCGGTTTACGCGCTCCGTCGTCCCCCGCTGGACGCCCGTCTCGCTGATCGGACTCCCGTCGAACCAACCCCCGAACGTATCGCTGATCCGGGCGGCTATCCGGTCCGAGATCGGCTGCCACATTCCGTCGCTATCCGTCGGTTTTCGCCATCCATGCTATAAGTTACCCCACCGTAAGGTATATACCTACTCGGTTGATGCACCTTGCCATGGCTCAGGAGAGTTCGACCGACAGCGACGAGGATCAGATCCTGCTCCGGCCCGGGGACCTGCCCGTGGGACGGCGAAAGTACATGACGATGGTCAGTGGGCTGGCCGCGACTGCCGTGGCCGGCTGTAGTTCGGACGGCGGTGACGGTGACGGCGACGGTGGCGACGGCAGCGACGGCGGCGATGGCAGTGACGGCGGAGACGGTGGAGACGGTGGTACGGCGACGCCACAGCCCGGCGGCACGTTACGGGTTGCAGCACCAACGACGCTTTCGGGCGTGGACCCGCACCACGTCCTCTCGGGGTGGGACTTCATCGTCACGCTTCGCTTCGCCGAACCGCTGTTCTCGCTGGACATGGAGAGTAACATCAGGAGTCACCTCGTGGAGGACCTGACCGTCTCGGACGACGGCCTGTCCTGGGAGATGAAGCTCCGTGAAGGCGTCATGATTCACCCCCCGGTCTCCCGAGAGTTCGTCGCCGACGACGTCGTCGCGAACCTGGACCGCATCCGCAACGAGGGCGTCTCCTACCCCAAGAACACTATCACGCACGTCGAAAGCTGGTCGGCGGACGGTGACTACACCGTCAACCTCAGCTTCCAGGACCCGGCGAGTTCCACGCGGGGCTGGATGGCGGCGACCGGTGGCTGCCAGATGTTGGCGCCGGAGTGTTTCGAGGACGTGGACGGTCCGACGACGGAACCTATCGGCACCGGCCCGTTCGTGTTCCAGGAGTGGCAGGAGCGCGACCACCTCACTGCGACCAAGCACGACGACTACTGGCGCGAGGGCCGGCCGTACGTCGACGAACTCAACTTCCGGTACATCCCCGAGACGTCGGCGATGATAACGGAACTCGTCAGCGGTTCTCCTGGCGTGGACATCGTGTGGTCGCCACCGGCGACGCAGTTACAGCAACTGAAGAACAACAACGACGTCGCCGTGAAGACGCGATCCGGCTCTCAGTTCGAATCGCTCTCGCAGAACTGCGGCAGTGAGACGAACGACGGTCGCGGTCCCGAGGCGCCGACCCAGTACCGGGCGATCCGCCAGGCGGTCAATCACGCGGCCAACCAGAACGCGATGCTGCAGGTAGCCCTCCGCGGGCACGGAACGGCGACGCTGAACTACTTCAACGAGGACAATCCGTGGTACCACGAGTACAACCCCTACCCGCTGGAAGCGGACCCCGAGGGGGCCCGCGAACTGATCGCCCAGTCGCCGCTCAGCGAGCCCGTTGAGATCACCGTGCTGGCGCCGACGAGTGACGGCGCGAGCCGCTCGGAGGTCGGCCCGGTCCTCCAGCAGAACCTCAACGAGGCCGGGTTCGACGTCACGTACGACGAGGTCGAGTTCGGGGACTGGATCGGTCGGTTCCTCGGGGGCCAGTTCGACGTCGCACCCAACTCCTACCCGACGACCGTCCACCCCGACCAGACGCGCATCAACATCGACGAGGCCTTCGGCGACTTCACGAACTACGAGAGCGGGCCGGAGACCAACTCGGAGCGGGCAATGGAGCTGTACGCGGAGGGCAACGCCACCTTCGAGCAGTCCGAGGCCAAGTCGGTGTACGACGAACTACAGGAGGTCGTCATCGACGACGCGCCGGTCGTGCCGTACATGATCCCGGACATCGTCCGTGCCCACCGGACGAGCGTCCGGAACTACTCGCCACATCCGTCCGCCGGATTCCCGGCCGACGACCTCTGGCTCGACCGGTAGGCAGGACAAGTATTTTGTACGGGGGCCACAACCCTCTACTACGTTCAGAATGGGGTTCGTTGACTACACCGGAAAACGACTGCTACTGGCGCTCGGGCAACTGCTGGCCGCCTCGTTCGTCATTTTCCTCATCGTTCGGCTCGTCCCGGGTAATCCGGCGGAACTGATCCTCGGGACCGGGGCGACAGAGGCCGCCATCCAGGACCTCCAGGAGCGTCTCGGGCTGACGGGACCGTTGCTAGAACAGTACGTCAGTTGGCTCGGCGATGCCATCCTCCTGAACTGGGGCGATAGTCTGACCAGCGGTCAGTCCATACAGGCGCTGGTCACACAGACGTACCCCCGTTCGCTCGTTCTGGCCGCGTTCGGCCTGCTGTTCGCAGTCCTGATCGCGTTTCCCCTCGCCATCCTCGCGGCGGAACACCACAGGACGAAGTGGGACAACGTCGCGGTGTTTTTCTCCCAGATCGGCATCTCGATCCCGAGCTTTCTCGTCGGTATCGTCCTCCTGCTCGTGTTCGCCCGCTACCTCCAGATCCTTCCGGCTTCCGGATACGTTCCCATCACGCAGGATCCGATAGGCGGCCTCACGCACATCTTTCTCCCCGCGCTGACGCTGGGAATCGTCATCGCTGCGGTGACGACCCGGTACCTGCGCTCGGAGATGATCGAGGAACTCGGCAAGAGCTACGTCCAGACCGCGAAAGCGTTCGGCCATCCACGCCGACGGATCGTCCTGAAGTACGCCTTCCGCAACGCGCTGATCCCGGTCGTGACGAGTCTCGGCGTCTCGCTGGGCTACATGATCGGCGGCGTGGTCATCATCGAGCAGGTCTTCGCGTTCCCCGGCCTCGGACGGCTGGTTCTCAGCGCGACGCTCGCGAGGAACTACCCGCTCGTCCAGATCGGCCTCCTCCTGCTCGTCGGGACGTTCATCGTAGTCAACTTCGTCGTCGACTTGTTGTACGCCCTGCTCAACCCGAAGATTCGCTACTAGCCATGAGTCACCAACACACGCAGTTCGTCGGTATCGAGCCGGTCCGGCGACCGGTCGTCGTTCGCGGGACCGAAGCCAGCGACCTGGCAGAAACGGTGGTACGATGAGCGTGACCGACCTCCTCGACAGATTCGGTCCGGACGTCGGGAGGGAGTCGAACCTCTACAAGATAGCCCGGCGACTCCGCCACAACCGACTCGGGCAACTGGGGTTGGTCTTCACCTCGGGGTTTTTCGTCCTGGTCGTTCTCGGGCTGGCGGTCGTCTCCCCGGAGTCCGCGTCGACCCAGCACTACTCGCACATCCTCGAGGGGCCGAGCACGCAGTACCCGCTCGGGACCGACAGGTACGGCCGGGACGTCCTGGCACGGGTCCTCGTCGGCGCGAAGCTCAGCCTGTTCGTCAGTTCGGCCGTCGTGGTCATTTCGACGGTGGTGGGGGTCCCGCTGGGCCTTCTCGCGGGCTTCTACCGCGGGAAGGTCGACGAGGGCATCATGCGACTGCTCGACATTCTGTTCGCGTTTCCGCCGGTCATCCTGGGGCTCGTCATCGTTGCGACGCTTGGTCCCGGTCTGGACAAGGTCATCCTCGCGCTCGGCATCGCGTTCACCCCGATCATGGCCAGGATGACCCGGGGAAGCGCCCTCGACATCCGGGAAGAGGAGTACATCATGGCGGCGATGGCCTACGGCGAGTCCGACCGGGGCGTGATGCTCCGGGACATGCTCCCGAACGTCGCCCCCGTCGTCATCATCCAGGCGACGGTCGTCTTCGCGTCGTCGATCATCGCGGAGGCGGGCCTGTCGTACCTTGGCCTGAGCGCTCAGCCACCGACTCCGACGTGGGGGAACGTCATCGACGGCGGGCAGGGGGTCATTACGACGGCACCCTGGATCGTCTTCGCGCCCGGTCTCGCCCTCTTCATCACCGTGCTGGGCCTGACGTTGCTGGGCGTGGCGCTACGTGACGCGCTCGACCCGAACACCGACGTGCAGATGGAGGGATTCTGATGGCCGGGGATCCACTGCTGACGGTGACGAACCTCGAGACGGAGTTCCGGACCGACCGCGGCGACGTCCAGGCCGTCAACGACGTGAGCTTCGAGATACACGAGGGCGAATCGTACGGGTTCGTCGGCGAGAGCGGCGCCGGCAAGACCGTCACCGGCCTGTCGGTCCTCGGGCTGATAGAGCGCCCCGGCCGGATCACCGGCGGGGAGGTCCTGTTCAAGGGCCGGGACCTGCGCTCGCTCTCGGACGAGGAACTCCGCAGCGTCCGTGGCAACGAGATTTCGATGATCTTCCAGGACCCGATGACGGCTATGAACCCGGCCTACACCATCGGGACGCAGCTCGTGGACACCATCTGTGAGCACATGGACCTCACCAGGACGGAGGCCCGGGAGCGGGCCATCGGACTGCTAGACGACGTGGGCATCCCCGACCCGGGCGCCCGGATCGACGACTACCCACACCAGTACAGCGGCGGGATGCTCCAGCGGGCCGTCATCGCGATGGCGGTGTCGTGTGACCCGGACCTGATAATCGCCGACGAACCGACGTCGGCGCTAGACGTGACGACCCAGGCCCAGATTCTCGACCTGCTTGACGACCTCCAGGACGAGTACGACCTCGCCCTGCAGTTCATCACCCACAACATGGGCGTCATCAAGCGGATCTGCGACCGGATGTCGGTGATGTACGCCGGCGAGATCGTCGAGAGCGGAACGGTCGACCAGGTGTTCGACACGCCCCGTCACCCCTACACGGTCGGGCTGATGAACGCCATTCCCCGGCTCGACGACCCCCGCGACCGGCTGGAGAGCCTCGAAGGGACGATGCCGGAACTGATCGACACGCCGAGCGGGTGTTCGTTCCGGACCCGGTGTCCCCACGCCACCGAGGAGTGTGCGTCGACCCATCCGCCGCTCGTCGAGGTCGACGGGACGGCCGACCCGACGGCAGGGTGGTCTGACGCATCCCACACGTCGGCCTGCATCCGCATCGACGAGATCGATTTCGACGGGGACGTCGTCTCCACGGCCGAGGGCCGGACGTCTCGGACCGAACCAGCCCCGTCGAGCGAGCCCCTGGTGGAGGCCGACTCTCTCAGGAAGTATTTCGACCCCGAGTCCCAGTCGTGGTTCCAGAAGTACCTCGGCGACCGCCAGTACGTCCAGGCCGTCGACGACGTCTCGATGACGATTCGGCGGGGCGAGACGGTCGGGCTGGTCGGCGAGAGCGGCTGTGGCAAGACGACGCTCGGCCGGGTGCTCGCCCAGCTGTACGAACCCGACGAGGGCCGGGTCGTCTTCGCGGGCACCGACCTGACCGAGGCCGGCCGCAAGGAGGTGCGGGCTGCCCGGTCGGACATGCAGGTGATCTTCCAGAACCCGTTCTCGAGCCTGAACCCTCGCCGGACGGTCAAGGAGATAATCGCCCGGCCGATGGAGATTCACGGCGTCGTCGACGGCCCGGAGGAAAAAGAACGGCGAGTGACGCAGTTGCTCGACGACGTCGGCCTGCCGACGAACGTACTCGACCGGTATCCACACGCGTTCAGCGGCGGGCAGAAACAGCGCATCGGCATCGCCAGGGCGCTGGCGGTGAACCCTGACTTCATCGTGGCCGACGAGCCGGTCAGCGCTCTCGACGTCAGCGTCCAGGCGAAGATACTCAACCTCCTGATGGACCTCCAGGATGAGTACGGCCTCACCTACCTGTTCATCGCCCACGACCTGAACGTGGTCCAGCACATCGCAGACCGCGTCGCCGTCATGTACCTCGGCGAGATAGTCGAATCCGGCACCGTCCAGGAGGTGTTCGAGCCGCCGTACCACCCGTACACTGAGGTGTTGCTCTCGGCGATTCCCGCGCTCGAAGACCGCGAGGTCGTCCCGGAGAAAGTCGAGGCGCGGGGCGAACCGCCGAGCCCGATCGACCCGCCGTCGGGCTGTCGGTTCCACACCCGGTGTCCGTACGCGATGCCGGAGTGTGAGACCAGGGAACCGGAGACCATCCACGAGAGCGAGACGCACGGCATCCACTGTCACCTGTACGACGAGGCGGTCATGGCGGACAAGAGCCCGTCGGACCTCCCGGCCCAGCCCGAACCCGCCGTCGAGACCGGCGAAAACGACTGAACTCCCCGTCGTTCCGGTACATTGATTGACCTCCCACGTCCTCGTTCTATCCAGTATGACGGTCGACCCCACCGCGCTTTCGAACGAGGACCTCTCCGTGGCTCTCACGAACGACGACACCGTTCTCCGGGCGACGCTGGACCGTCCGGAGAAGCGAAACGCGATCACCGAAGCCATCGTGGAGGGGCTGGTGGACGTGACCGCTGCCGCCGACGAGAGCGACGTCAGGGTCGTCGTGGTCCGTGGCGCCGCCGAGACCTTCTCGTCGGGCGGTGACCTGGAGGACGTCGACGAGCGCGGCGAGATGACGCCCATCGAGCGCCGGCAGAACGAGTCCGGCCTGTCGGCGCTGTACGACGGCCTCCGCTCGATGGACGCGCTGGCAGTCGCGGCCGTCGAGGGCTACTGCCTGGCCGGCGGTGCTGCCATCGCGGCTGCCTGTGATTTCGTCGTCGCTGCGGACGACGCGACGTTCGGCCTGCCGGAGGCGAACGTCGGCATGTTTCCGATGCAGGCGATGCTCCCGATCATGCGAACGGTCCCCGAAAAGCAGGGGCTGAAGCTCCTGTTCACCGGCGAGTTCGTCTCCGCCGAGGACGCCTACGACATGGGACTGGTCACCGACGCGTACCCGGCCGACAGCTTCGAAGCAGACCTCGAGGAGTTCGTCGACACGCTGGCCTCGAACAGCCCGGTGATGATCTCGCTGGGCAAGGAGGCCTACTACGCCCACCGCGAGATGGACTTCGACCGCGCTCAGGACTACCTCGGCGACATGCTGTTGCTGCTCATGCTTAGCGACGACCACGAAGAAGGGGTCCAGGCCTTCCTCGAAGACCGGGACCCGGAGTGGACCGGCAAGTGAGTGCGAGCGTCCGCCGGATCGACGGCGCGTCCGTCCGACCGGTCGAACTCGGCCGACCCAACAGTTAATATCTGAGTCCGCAAACGCCAGGCCATGTCGGACGAGGAGCCTGGCGACGGGACCGCCGAGCGTCAACGGCTCGATTCTGAATCGCTTCTCCGGTCGGTGCTCGAGGCCAAACGCGCCGTAACCGAAGCTCACGAGGAGACGGCCAGGCGCAAACAACGCGAGAAGGGAAAGCTCACTGCCCGTGAACGCATCGACTACCTGCTCGACGACGGGACGTTCTCGGAGATAGGGACGCTCGCAGCCCCGACGGAGAAGAGCGAGGAGATGGCCGACTGGGGACGAGAAGACGTTCCCGCAGACGGCATGGTCACGGGATTCGGCACGGTAGGCGGCAGGTACGTCGCGGTCCTCGCCACCGATTTCACCGTCAAAGGGGGGTCGATGGGGACGACCGGCCGAAAGAAGATGGTTCGCCTGATGGACGTCGCCACCGACCGGGGCTTCCCGCTGGTGATGCTCTGGGACAGCGGCGGACACCGGATCGAGGAAGGCCTCGATTCCGGCTCCTTCGGGACGAGCAACGAGGACAGAACCTTCGACCGCCAGGCCAAGATGTCCGGCTGGGTGCCCATGGTCTCCGCGATGATGGGTCCCGGCTTCGCCGGCCCGACGAACTTCGCCGCGATGAGCGACTTCGTGCCGATGGTCGAGGGCACCGGAACGATGGGGATTGCGGGCCCGGCACTCGTCGAGGCGGCCATCGGTCGCGACCTCTCCCCGGAGGAACTCGGTGGTGCCAGCTTCCAGACGGCCGAGACTGGAATGGCGGACCTGGCGACGGCCGACGAGGAGGCCTGTCTGGACGCTATCAGACGGTTTCTCTCGTTCTTCCCGCAGTGTGCGAAGCACGAACCACCCGTCGTCGACGACTGGGAGCCGCCGTACCGGGAACGACAGGAGAAGCTACTGGAGATCGTTCCCGCAGACCCGAAGAAGGGCTACCAGGTCCAGGACGTCGTCGAGGGCATCGTCGACCGGAATTCGTTCTTCGAGTTGAAGCCCCGCTACGCACAGAACGTCGTCACGGGGTTCGCACGCATCGAGGGTCAGTCGGTCGGAGTCGTCGCCAACAATCCGAAGATAATGGCCGGTACCTTCGACGTCGACGCCACCGAGAAGGCCGCGCGGTTCATCAGCATGTGTGACGCCTTCCGCATCCCCCTCGTCTTTCTCGCAGACGTCCCGGGGATCATGCCCGGCCCCGATTCGGAGCGAGAGGGCATCGCCCGCCACTCCGGCAAACTCGTCTACGAGATCGGCCGGTCCACGGTGCCGAAACTCAACGTCGTCATCCGGCGGGGCTACGGCGTCGGCTACCTCTGTATGGCGGCCGGCCGCTCGACCGAGAACGAACTGAGCGTGGCCTGGCCGACGGCTGAAGTCGCGGCGATGAGCATCGAGGGGGCGGTCGACATCGTCTACCGCCGGGAGATCGAAGACGCCGACGACCCGGAACAGCACCGGGAGGACCTCGTCCGGAAGTTCACGGACCAGACCGGCGCGATCCGCGCGGCGGAGACGTTCGGCATCGACGAGGTCATCGACCCCCGGCAAACCAGGGAGTGGCTGGCAAACGGGCTGGAGTGGTCCGCCGAAACCAAACACCGCGACTGGCCACCGAAGAAACACAGCATCAATCCGATCTGACCGGACCTGGTGGGGAAGGGGACGTCCCGCCCCGACCGCGAAGAGGAATGGCCGTCGCCCGATCCCGGCCATCGCCAGATCCCGGCCGTCCCCTGATCCCGGGCGTCGCCCGAACTCGGGCGTCGTTCCGTCGTGGATTCGGCTGGACGCCGTCGCGGACCGTCTAGCCGCGAATATAGCCGCCGTTGACGCAGAGGACCTGGCCCGTGATCCAGTCGGCGGCGTCGCTGGCGAGGAAGACGACCCCGTCGGCGATGTCCTCGGGTTCGCCCAGTCGGTCGAGAGCGTAGGACTCCAGGATGGCATCCTCGTGCTGGTCGATGAAGTCGCTCGTGACCGGCGTGTCCGTCGTCCCGGGAGAGATACAGTTGACGCGGACGCCGTCCTCGCCCACTTCCTTGGCCAGGGTCTTCGTGAACGAGACGTTGGCCGCCTTCGCGGACCCGTAGACGGCGAAGCCGGGGTCGTTTCCCTTGTAGGAGTCGCTGGCGAAGTTGACGATCGAGGCGGTGGATTCCTGGTCGGTCATCTGCTCCAGGGCGGCGTGCGAGCAGTTGAGCGTCCCCCGGTAACACACGTCGACGATCGGCTCCCAGTCGTCGGGCGTCGTCTCGGCGAACGGTTCGTTCAGCCCGACGCCGGCGTTGTTGACGAGCACGTCGAGACGGCCGAACTCGTCGACGACCGTCTCGACCATCGACCGGGCCTGTTCGTAGTCGCTCACGTCGGTCTGGACGGCCCGGGCAGACGCGTCGTACTCCTCCCGGAGGGTCGCTGCCGTCTCCTCGGCCTTCTCGCGGTTCACGTCGACGGGGACGACGTCCGCGCCGAGGGCTGCGAATCCCTCGCAGATCCCCTGGCCGATACCCTGTGCGCCGCCGGTGACGACCGCCACCCGGTCGCCAAACTCTAGTTTCTCTGCAGTCGTGCGGTCACGCATCTTCGAGAGAATGCTCTGTAACGCTAATAAAGTCAACGCAGTTCGCACCGTAACCGGATTTCTCGTCCTCGTAACACCTGACTGCTAGAGTCCTTCGTGACGCTTGACTGCTAGAGTCACGCCGGTTCGCCCTAGCCCCTGAAGCGTGGAACGCCGTCTATCTCCGAAGCGTCGACGTCGTCGAAGGCCTCCCGGGCGATGACTCGCTTGTGCACCTCGTCAGGCCCGTCGACGATACGGAACCGCCGGACGTTCTCGTAGAAGTCCGCGATGGGCAGGTCCTTGCCGATACCGGTGGCGCCACAGAACTGCACCGCCCGGTCGATGACCTCCTGGGTCGCCTCCGCGGCGAAGATCTTGCACATCGACACCTCCGTCCGGGCCTCGTTGCCCTGTTCGATCTGCCGGGCGGCGTGGCGAACCATGCAGCGGGCCGCGTGGAGTTTCGTCTCGGCCTCTGCGACCTCGAACCGGACGGACTGCTTCTCGGCGATGGGTTCGTCGAAGGCCTCCCGTTCGCTCACGTAGGCCTTGGCGACGTCCAGGGCCCGCTGGGCCCGCCCCGAATACCGCATGCAGTGGGTCAGCCGGGCCGGTCCGAGCCGCTGCTGGGCGTGCTTGAAGCCGTCGTTCTCCGAGCCGAGGACGTTCTCGTGGGGGACGCGGACGCCCTCGTACAGTATCTCGTCGTGGGTCATCCCGACGAGTCCGTCCGAGATGTGCGGGATGTCCCGTTCGACGGTGACGCCGTCGGCGTCCGCCGGGACGATAAACAGCGTACAGCCCTGGTAGGGGTGGGCCTCCTGGTCGGTCCGGGCGAGCACGACGAGGAAGTCGGCGACCGAGCCCTGGCTCGTCCACGTCTTGTGGCCGTCGATGACCCACTCGTCGCCGTCGCGTTCTGCGGTCGTCTTGACCATCTTGGGGTCCGCGCCGCCGCCCTGCATCGGCTCGGTCATCGAGAAGGCAGACCGGACGTCTGCCGGGACCATCGGCCGGAGGTACTCTTCTCTTTGTGCCTCGGTCCCGACGAGTTCGAGCAGGTGCATGACGCCCTCGTCGGGTGCGTCGACGCGCATCGCTGCCGGGCCGAGCATGCTCCGCCCCGCCTCTTCGAACACCGTGAGGGCATCCCGGAAACTGACGCCCATGCCGCCGTACTCTTCGGCGACCTGCGGCGCGTAGATGCCGTAGTCGCGAGCCTCCGCCCGGAGGTCGTCGATCACGTCCGTGGGAACGGGCCCGTCGCCGAGGTGTTCGCGCTCTGTCGGGATGACGACCTCCTCCATGAGGTCGTGGGCCCGGCCCGCTAGCTCTGCCGCTAGGTCCGAGTCGTCGTAGGCGACATCCATGGCGAGACTTGCGATCGGACGCACAAATAGATTCGTACTCCCGGGAAACGCTTATTCACCGGCGCGCTGACGTTCGGCTGTGACAGAACGAACCCAGGACCGACCGGACACTGACGAACTCGCAATCGCGGCACTCCGGTCTGACTACGCCCACCTCTACGACGCCGGCCGGTGGGACGAGTTCGTCGACCTGTTCACCGACGACGCCGTGGCCCGGTTCACGACGGTTCCCGAGCCGGTCGTCGGGAAAGAGGCGATATCGGCGTTCTTCAGGGAGAACGACGCCTTCGAGTACAGCTTCCACACGGCGCTGATGCCGCGTCTCTCCGTAGACGGCGACGCGGCGACCGGCGAGTGGAAGATGTGCGTCTTCTACCGCCTCCCGGACGGCTCGTCGGGGTGGGCGCTGGGGCGGTACGAAGACGAGTACCGCCGGACCGACGAGGGCTGGAAGTTCTCCGACGTAACCGCAGAGACGCACGTCGACACCGGCGGCGGCCTGCTCGGGGACTGACCGTCCCGGGCCCGCACCTTCATGCCCGCCGGCTCGGTACCGGGAGCCATGTCCAGCGACGCTGTCTCGTTCACCGTCGGCGACGAAATCGCACGACTCCGGCTGAATCGCCCGGAGCGACGCAACGCCTGGTCGCCCGACCTCCTCGACGGCCTCCGGGAGGGCCTCGACCGCGCCGAGTCCAGTGACGCCCGGTGTCTCGTCCTCGAAGCGGCGGGGGACGCGTTCTGTGCCGGTGGCGACCTCGACCGGGCCGACGAGTGGCGCCAGCAGCCCTTCCAGGAGCGCCTGGCGGCTGCCGAACGTACCCACCGGGAGGTCGTTCGACCGCTCGTCAGGTTTCCGCTGCCGACGGTCGCCAAAGTCGACGGCGCGGCGGTGGGCGGCGGCGCCACGCTCGCGGCGGCCTGCGACCTCCAGGTGGCCAGCGAGCGGGCGACCATCGGATTCGTCTTCCGGGACGTCGGCCTGTGCATCGACTCGGGCACGTCCTACGTCCTGTCGCGCCTCGTCGGCGAGAACACCGCCAAGCTCCTCGCGTACACCGGCCGGGTCCTCGACGCCGACGAGGCCGCCGACGTCGGCCTGTTCACCGAGGTGTACCCGACGGCCGAGTTCGAGGAGCGTGCGGAGGACCTCGTCTCCGAGATAGCGTCCGGGCCGACGGTCGCGCTCGAACTGGACAAGCGACTCCTCACCGGCGCCGACGAGCAGTCACTCGACGAGGCCCTCGACGCCGAAGCGATGGCCGTCGCCACGGCGGCCGACACCGAGGACCACGCCGAGGGCATCGCGGCCTTCCGCGATGACCGACGCCCCGAGTTCGTCGGCCGCTAAGCGCCGCCGTGCCGGTGCTAGCGGTCCCGAACGGGCCGCTAGAGGGTGCGGGAGGAGGGAAGGGGGGGGGGGTTGCAGTCGGCCGGTCGCTACCGCCCGACGACCGCCGAGTACTCGCCGACGAGTCGCCGTCGGGGTC
>CAZGAX010000040.1:0-25554 GCA_964523745.1 uncultured Halobacteriales archaeon
CGGACAACGCCGTCGAGTACTTCGTCTCGTACTACGACTACTACCAGCCCGAGGCGTACGTCGAGCAGACGGACACCTACATCGACAAGGACGCCTCCATCAACGACGAAATCGACCGCCTGCGCCACAGCGCAACCCGCTCGCTGCTCACCCGTGACGACGTCATCGTCGTCGCCTCTGTCTCTGCCATCTACGGCCTGGGCGACCCGCGAAACTACGTCGACATGTCCCTCCGTCTGGAGCAGGGCCAGCAGATCGACCGCGACGAACTCCTGGGCCGACTGGTCGACCTGAACTACGAACGCAACGACGTGGACTTCACGCAGGGTACCTTCCGGGTCCGGGGCGACACGCTCGAGATCTACCCGATGTACGGCCGCTTCGCCATCAGAGTCGAGTTCTGGGGCGACGAGATAGACAGGCTGAGAAAGGTAAATCCTCTCGAAGGCAAGGTCGAAAGCGAGGAGCCTGCCGTCCTCATCCACCCCGCAGAGCACTACTCGATCCCCGAAGAGCGACTGGAGCGAGCGATCCAGGAGATAGAAGAGCGCATGGAAGACCGGGTCCGGTACTTCGAGCGCCAGGGCGACCTCGTCGCAGCCCAGCGCATCGAGGAGCGCACCACGTTCGACCTGGAGATGATGAAGGAGACGGGCTACTGCTCGGGTATCGAGAACTACTCTGTCCACCTCTCGGACCGCGAATCCGGAGAGGCCCCCTACACCCTCCTGGATTACTTCCCCGACGGCTTCCTCACCGTCGTCGACGAGTCCCACCAGACGATCCCGCAGATCAAGGGCCAGTTCGAGGGCGACAGGTCCCGCAAGGAGAGCCTCGTGGCAAACGGCTTTCGCCTCCCGACGGCGTTCGACAACCGTCCCCTCACGTTCGAGGAGTTCGAGGAAAAGACCGACCGGACGCTGTACGTCTCTGCGACGCCGGCCGACTACGAGCGGGAGGTCAGCGACCAGGTCGTCGAACAGATCGTTCGTCCCACCTACCTCGTCGACCCCGAAGTCGAGGTTGCCCCCGCCGAAGGCCAGGTCGACGACCTGATGGACCGCATCCAGGAGGTCCCCGACGACGAACGGGTCCTCGTCACCACCCTCACCAAGCGGATGGCCGAGGACCTCACTGAATTCCTCGACGAGAACGGCGTCGCCGTCGAGTACATGCACGACGAGACCGATACGCTGGAGCGTCACGAACTCGTTCGGGGTCTTCGCCAGGGCGAGTTCGACGTCCTCGTCGGGATCAACCTCCTCCGCGAGGGCCTGGACATCCCAGAAGTCTCGCTCGTTGCCATCCTCGACGCCGACCAGGAGGGCTTCCTCCGCTCGGAGACCACGCTCGTCCAGACGATGGGACGAGCAGCCAGGAACGTCAACGGCAGCGTCGTCCTGTACGCCGACGACCCCAGCGACGCCATGGAGTCGGCCATCGAGGAGACCCAGCGCCGGCGCCGTATCCAGCGGGAGTTCAACGAGGAACACGGCCACGAACCCCGGACCATCGAGAAGGAGATCGGCGAATCGAACCTCCCGGGAAGCAAGACCGACACCGGCGACACTGCCGGACTCGAACCGGACGACGCCGACGAGGCCGCCCGGCTGGTCGACGACCTCGAAGACCGGATGGCGGCGGCCGCCGACAACCTCGAGTTCGAACTCGCGGCGGACATCCGGGACCGGATCGTCGACCTCCGCCAGGAGTTCGACCTCGCCGGCGGTGGCGAGGAGGACGAGGGCGTCCCGGCGCCGGAAACCGAGTTCTGAGGGTGCCCGGTTCTCGGTCCGGGTTACGACTCGGGGCACTCCCGGACGACCCCGTCGACGAAACCGGCCCCCGGGGGAGGGGGGAAGGACCCGCCAGATCCGACTACCCAGGGTTTTGCCATGTAGTGGGTAATATATGATTTCACCCAATTCTGACGAGACGATGTGGCGAGAATCGACGAACGTGGCCGAGAGGATGCGATCGTGTGGAGTCGGAACGGTGTAATTGCCGGTGATACCGGCCGCTGCTCCGCTTCGCAGCCCACAGACGTGACCGGAGCTGCGACTGCCGCTCCGGATCCCATCGGACGCAGACGGATGGGGGGGGGGAGATTGGGAATTCCGACACGTGACGCCACGCATCCCCGAAATTCGTGGACGACTCGGCAATACGCACGTCGACGTATCGGCCCGTTCTTCGCCTCCGATACCGTCCACCGTATCTGATGATTTCTCCTCAGGAACTCCGATACATCGGGAAATTATTATAAATTGAAATATGATGTTTCGTCGTCGTTCTCGGGAAACCGGCGAACGTGAGAACGGACGCGAAGTGAGGATCGCCCGCAGGGCATTACAACCCTATGATTGTAATTTCAGTCCGCAGTCGTGGCGGCGCCGTGGTCACCGGAGCGTTCGTCTTCGACGTCTCCGGTCAGGACGGGTTCACCCGATCGCTACTCGCCGTCACCGGATTCACGGCGTTCGATGATGCGCTGTTCGAAGTCCCGAACTTTCTGGGTGAGGGTGTTGACGACAGACCGCTCCCGATCGTCCGCGTAGAGGTAGGTCGGGCCACAGACGTTCAGCGACCCGGCGACACTTCCCTGGGGGGTCTTGATGGCTCGACTCACTGCCCACATCCCCTCGATGGCTTCGCTCATGTTTATCGCGTAGCCACGCCGACGGACCTCGTCGAGTTCGTCGAGAAACGCCTCGACGTCAGTGATCGTCTCCTCGGTCACGGCCGGGAGTCCCCACCGGTCGAGGATGTTCCGGACTCGCTGTTCGGGAAACTCCGCGAGTATCGCCTTTCCCGAGGCGGTACAGTGGACGTGAAACAGCCTGCCGTCCAGGAGGTACGACGGCGTGTCCGCGTAGCTCGACTTCTCGTAGAGCGAGACGATGCGACCGTTCTCCTCGACGGTGAAGTCGGCTTCGAGGTTCGTCTCCTCGGCCAGTTCCGGAACGATGGTCTTGGCGACCCGGTAGAAGTCGTTGCGCTTGCGAGCGAAGTCGCCGAAGTGGTACAGTTTGAGTCCCGGGTAGTACGTCCCGTCTTCTCTGGTGACGTACCCGTGTTTCAGTAGCGTGCTGACGTGGTTGTGGACGGTACTTTTCGCCAGGCCGGTCTCGTCGACGAGGTCGTCGAGCGTCGCACCCTCGTGCTCGACGACGTGGTCGAGCATCTCCAGGGAGAGGCGAGTCGTCTTGAGCGTCCCACCTTTGGGCCGTGATTGCATACCGTACCGTTTTCGTCCCAGCCACTTAGTTTCCGCCCTGCAGAAGGATTCGCGAGAACGGAATACTGTCGGTTGTCAACGGATCACACGCGACTCGGCGGGGAACCACAATCAAAAATTGTGTACGAAATCCGGCTGCGACCGTCTCTCGGACCCCTGGTCAACGGTGTTGAACGAACGAAGACCGGGAGTCTCCGGCGTAGCAGGCATCTGGCTACAGTGAACGTCACTGAGGTACACAGATGTCGTGTACCTTGGTACCTCCTTCGCTGAAACCGGGGAACCGGGAACGAGACGTCTCGTGCGAGGGGATTGCGAAGCGCTCACAGATGCGGAAAGGACGCCTGTGACCTCACACGAACCGGCGTCACGTTTCTGTCCCCCGGTGGGATTTCGCTCTCCGGAATATTCTGGCGTGTCGGGGCGGGCACGAGCCCGGAGTCAGGTCCCATCGAGGTATACAGTTTGTGTTGATTCCGGAGTCAGGTCGGCGACAGACGCGGTATAGCGGTCCTGGTACCGAAATTTCCTGGACGCTTCGCGCGTGGTGAGCAACGCCCAGCGTCTGGATAGTGCTGACTTGACCCCATCACGCGGGAGGCGGCAGCGACCGGTTCCCGGCCCCTCGCGTGGTCGTCCGTCGCAAGTCTTATTGGAGATTGCATATACAGTTATTGTGTATGGAAACCCACGACACCGAGGACGACACGCCAGACAGCCTGGCATACTCGACCGACAGGGAGCGAGGTATCCTGACGCCGAGCGACCGTGAGTTTCTCGTCGGACAGAAGACGGACTACACCGACCACTCGAAGAAACAGAAGCGCAACCGCATCAGGCGCCGGTTGCGCAACGCGATACTCGACTTCACCATCCTCTTCGAACACCTCGAAGACAGGGACCGCGAGACGGTGTTCAACCCCGAGGACGACTCGCGGGAAGCGTACACCCAGGGTATCATCGACATGCTCGGGTTCCTCCACCTCGGGACGATGGGGTATCACGTCCCGTTCAAGCACATGCTCGGCCAGGGCGTCAATCAGGCCGAGCAGAAACTGGCCGGCTCCGACTACCGGATGGTCACCGTCGATTTCAACGTCGACCCGGTCGGCCAGATCGACGTCGGGGACGTCGTCGCGAAACTCGACGACAGCAGTTTCGACGAGATAACCGACGAGGAACTCCGCGCGTTCGTCCGGCTTCTCGTCGAGTCCGACGAGTTCAAACCGACGTCCATGCGCGATCAGATAGAAGACCAGATGTCCGAGTACCTGCAGAACGTCGAAGAGGCCGCAAAACGGCGAAATAGGAGCATCGACGAGCTCCAGGACTGACGACTACGGGTCCTGGAGCACCGCGCCGAGGGCCGGTTCGATCAATAATAACTGTTGACCCGTACACAGAATTCGTAATGTTTATTACGGAGACACTAGACTGGTAGTGTGTAGCACAGAGTGAAAGGGGTAACTTCGCCATGACAGACCACAATCGCTCAAACGGCACTCGTATCGATAGACGACGATTCCTGACTTCGGTCGGAGCGACGTCCGCAGTCGCGCTCGCAGGGTGTTCCGGTGGCGGTGGAGACGGGGACGCCGACGGGTCCGGCGGGTCCGACGGATCGGGCGGTGGCGACGGCGGTTCGACCGACGGGTCCTCCGGCGGGACGAAGGACTTCGGCGGGCAGGAGATCACGGTGATGCTGAACGGCGGACCGATTCAAGAAGGCTTTCGCAAGTTCGTCATCCCGCACGTCGAGGAGAAGTACAACCTCAAGATCAACAGCAAAGTCGGGTTCACGAGCACGCAGGTGTCGAAGATCCAGGCCAACCCGGACAACCCACCGGACGCGTTCAACATGGACGTCATCGGCGTCGCGCGGGCCCACCGCAACGGCTGGCTGGAGCCGATGGACAAGTACACGGACTCGGTGTTCACGAACTGGGACCAGATCTACGACAAGGTGCGGTTCGAACAGTACGACAACACCGGCGCGGCGTGGATGATCGGCGAGGTGTGTCCGGTCGTCAATACGGGGACGGGGACCTGGGACTCGGTCCCCGGCGACTGGGACACCGTGTTCAAGGAGTGCGAGGACGTCGCCATCACGCCGTTCTCGTGGACGAACGGCGTCTACACGCTGTTCGTCGCATCGGCGCTGGCGAAGGGGAAGGGAGCGGAGTACTTCCAGTCCTCGAACGTCGACATCGACGCCGGATTCCAGTACCTCAAGGACAACCTGAAACCGAAAGATCCCACGGTCGTCACCGGCGGGTCGCAGTTCCGGCAGATGATGGCATCGGGACGCATCGACACCATCAACAACTACTTCTCCTTCGGGCTCACGGACGTCGTGCTCCAGCGGGATTCGGTCGAACTGGCGCGGCGGCCGGACCCGTTCGGCATCCCCATCGCGGAGACGATGGCAGTCGCGAAAAACTCCGACAACAAGGAAGCCGCGATGGCCTACGTCAACGAGGCGTTCTCCAAGGAGATGCAGGAGAAGCTCTCGGAGTTCATGGGGTCGGGCGTCACGACGAAGAACGCAGAACTCCAGTCGAAAGCCAAGAAGTTCGGAGCGCCGACGCCGGACACGTGGGACAAGCTGGTCTGGCCCGACTTCGAGTACATCAGTAGCAGCCGTAGCGAATGGTCACAGCGCTACGCCCAGATGTTCGGGAGCGGATGACGATGGACGGCGCCGCACGCATCGAGTACGACGACGTCTCGAAGTACTACGGCGAGTTCGTCGCCGCCGAGGACGTCTCGTTCACCATCGAGCCCGGCGAGTTCGTCGCGCTGCTCGGCCCGTCCGGGGCCGGCAAGACGACGCTGCTCCGGCTCCTCGCCGGCTTCGAGACCCTCTCGGAGGGGTCCATACGCATCAACGGCCAGGACGTCTCCGACGTGCCGGTCCACAAACGGGACACCGGAATGGTGTTCCAGGACTACGCGCTGTTCCCCCACATGACCGTCGCGGAGAACATCACGTTCGGGCTCAAGCGGAACGGCTTCGACGGTGACGAAATCGACAGCCGGGTGTCGGACGTACTGGAGATGGTCGACCTGGGCGGGTACGAGGACCGGCATCCCGACGAACTCTCGGGCGGCCAGCAACAGCGGGTCGCGACGGCGCGTGCGGTCGCCATTCAGCCGAAGGTCCTCCTCATGGACGAGCCACTCGGTGCACTCGACAAGAAGCTGCGCGACCAGCTCCAGGTCCAGCTGAAGGAGTTGCAGGAAACGCTGAACATCACGACGGTGTACGTCACGCACAACCAGGACGAGGCCCTGACCATGGCCGACAAGATCGTCGTGATCAACGAGGGCCACATCGAGCAGATCGGCACGCCCTCGGAGATCTACGAGGAACCCGCGACCGAGTTCGTCGCCGAATTCATCGGCGACACCAACTTCCTCACCGGCGACCTCGAGGACGGCGAGGACGGGCCGGTACTCCGCGTCGGAGACCACACGATCCGGGTCGCCGAGGACGAACTACCGGACGGCGACCCGGCAGTGTTCGTCCGACCGGAGAAGATCGACATCGCCGCCCCCGGCGAGAACGGGCACGCCGACAACTCCATTCCCGGGACCGTCGAACGGCGCATCTTCGTCGGCTCCGACACCCGATACTACGTCGACGGCGGTGACCAGGACATCGTCGTGCGAGAACAGAACCGCGAAGGACGCGACTCGCTCTTCGACGAGGGAGTGTCCGTGGAACTGAGCTGGAACGCCGACAACACGCACGTCGTCAGCCAACGCCAGAGTGACACCCCATGACCACACTACCACGCCCACACCGCTGGACGACGTGCCGTGACAGTCGGCCGTGGGTAAACGGTGGCAGACCAGCCCCGGTCGGAGGTGACCCGTCGTGGCGACGGTAGGCGACCGGGGGAAGGGACGGTTCGCCTCCATCAACGAGTCGCTATCGCACTACCTGGAGAGCTACAGCGACTCGTCGTTCGGGAAGTACGCGCTGCTGGTGCCGGTCGTCCTGTTCCTGGTGCTGTTGCTGGTGGTCCCGACCTTCCTCATCCTCCGGATGAGTTTCAACGTCTTCCGCGACGGGACGGTCGTCGCCTCGGAGTTCACGCTGGCGAACTATCCGCAGGTGCTGTCCAATTCGTTCTTCCAGTCGGTCATCTTCCGGTCGCTGAAGGTGGCCTTCGTCGTCACGCTCGTCGACTTCCTCATCGGCTTCCCGCTCGCCTACGCGGCGGTCCGTGGGGGACGCTGGCTCGGCGGAGCGATCGTCGTGGCGACGCTGGCGCCCCTGTCGATCGACCTCATCATCCGGACGTACGGCTGGTACGTCCTGCTGGGGCAGGGCGGACTCGTCCCGAACCTGCTCGTGGCTATCGGCCCGTGGTCGGCGGCGAATCCGCCGCAACTGCTGTTCAACGAGACGGGTATCATGTTGGGGCTCATCCACGTGCTCCTGCCGTTCATGGTGTTTCCCATCATGAACGTCCTGCACACGATTCCGTCGTCCTACGAGGAAGCGGCGCGCAACCTGGGTGCGAACCGGTTCCAGGTCTTCTACCGCGTGCTCTTGCCGCTGGCGCTGCCGGGCATCGCCGCTGGGACGCTCATCGTGTTCACCAATTCGATGGCGGCGTACGTCACGCCGGCGATCCTCGGCGGCGGGACGAAGACGCTCGCGGTCGTCATCACGGAGACGTTCCAGTCCTCCGCGAACTGGCCGCTGGGGAGCACGCTCGCGATACTCCTCGTGGTGCTGGCGCTCGTCGTCATCGGGTTCTACCAGCGCGTGTTGTCGAGCCTCGAGGGCGCACTCGGAGGTGGAGGCTAGATGGCATCGAAGGAATCTTCGGCCGCCGAGTCCGTGGCGGCGGACGCGACGGCCTCGGACGCCGTCTCGGAAGCGACGACGCTCGACCGCGTCCTGGCGGTCGGGGGGAGTATCGGGTACAGACTGCTGGTCTACGGGACCATCGTGTTCCTCCTGGCGCCGCTGGTCGTCGTGGTACTGCTGTCGTTCCGACCGGAGGCCTACGGGCGGTCTCTCATCACCGCCGGCTGGCCGTCGCTGAAGTGGTACACCAACCTCCCGTCGATGTTCCAGTACCTGAAGATCGGGGACGCCATCGTCTCGAGCGTCACGCTGGCGCTCGCGACGACTGTCGTCTCGGTGGTCGTCGGCGGGATGGCCGCCTTCGCGATCGTCCGGTACGACTTCCGGCTGTCGACGACGCTGGAGACGTTCCTCATCTCGCCGCTGGTGTACCCCTGGCTGTTGATGGCCATCGGGCTACTGATGTTCTTCTCGGAGCTGTCGCGGACGCTCGGCATCACGATCACGCTCTCCTTCTGGACGCTCCTGATGGGCCACGTCCTGTTCACCTTCCCCTACGCGATTCGGACTATCGGGGCGAGCCTCCAGAACTACAACGAGAGCCTGGACGAGGCGGCGCGCAACCTCGGCGGGACGAAACTCGACACGCTGGTGTACGTCACGTTGCCGCGCATCCGGCCGGGCATCCTCAGCGGGGCCGTGCTGGTGTTCGTCCTCTCGTTCAACCAGTACATCATCTCGCTGTTCCTCTCCGGCCCGGAAACCCAGACCGTCCCGCTCCTGATGTTCAACCTCATCTGGACGGCCAACCCGCCCGAACTCGCCGCGGTCGGCGTCCTCTTCATGCTCGGAATGCTGACCATCGTCACCATCACCGAGTACGTCGCCGGCATCAGTCAGTATCTCTGACTGCACGGGCGACACCCGTCCACGCGGCTTCTTCGAACTATCGCGCTTCGACGGCGAGAAGACAGTCCGCGCCGAGACGAGCGTCAGTTCGCCACTGATTCGGCCGTCACGGCCTCGATGGCGTCGAGGATGACGTCGAGGGCCGTCTCCGCGAGGGCCTCCGTGAGGACGAGCGGTGGCAGGAGCCGCAGGACGTTGCCGGTGCGCCCGGCGGTCCAGACGAGCACGCCGTGCTCGAAGCAGTAGTCCTGTATCGCGTCCACCGCGTCGCCGTCGGGGTCGCCGTTCTCGTCGACGAACTCGACGCCGACGAACAGCCCCTTCCCGCGGACCTCGCCGACGCGACCGTTCCCGTCCGTCTCCTCGCGGAGCCGCGAGCGAATCCCCTGACCGAGGTCACGGGCGTGTTCGAGAAGATCCTGTTCCTGGACGTACTCGATGGCACGAGCACCGGCACGCATGCCGACCACGTGGCCGCGGTAGGTCCCCGCGTGGTCGCCGGAGTCCCACGTGTCGAGGTCCTCGTGGTAGATGGTCGCAGACAGCGGGAAGCCGGTCCCACCGAGTGCCTTCGCCGTCGTCATCACGTCCGGCGTTACGTCGTACCACTCCGACGCCCACCAGCGACCCGTGCGTCCGAACCCGCTCTGTATCTCGTCGAAGATCAGCGGGATGTCGTTGGCGTCTGCGACGTCGCGCAGCCCCTGGAGAAATCCCTCCGGCGGCACGACGATGCCCCCCTCCCCCTGGATGGGTTCGACGACGATGCCCGCCGGGTTCGCCAGCCCGCCGTACGGGTCTTCGACGATAGACCGCACCTCGTCCAGTGCGCGGTCCACGGCGGCTTCCGGCGACGTACCGTCGCGGAACGGGTAGGGATACGGCGCGTGGACTACGTCGGGCAGCAGGGGGGTGTAGTGTTCCTTGAATCCCTTGTTGGAGGTGACGCTCATTGCGCCAGAGGTGGCGCCGTGGTAGGCCCCGCGGAACGCGATGAGCCCGTCGCCGCCAGTGTTGTACTTGGCGAGCTTGATCGCGGCCTCGATGGCGTCGCTGCCGGTCGGGCCGCCGAAGACGACCCGGTTCTCGCCGGCGAGACCGGGCGGCGCTATCTCGTCGAGTTTCTCGATGAGTTCGAGGCGGGCCTCGGTCGGGAAGTCGACCGTGTGAACGAGTTTGTCGGCCTGCTCGTGGACGGCGTCGAGAACGTACGGGTTCGCGTGGCCGACGTTGAGCACGCCGATGCCCGCGAACATGTCGATGTACGTGTTGCCGTCGACGTCGCGGACCGTCGCGCCGCTTCCCTCCTCGAAGGCGATCGGGATGTCCTCCGGATACGCCACGGCGCTGGAGTCGATCTCCCGCTGGCGTTCGAGGAGTTCGCGCGTCCGTGGTCCCGGCACGCTGTCGACACTCGGTGCCTCCTGGTAGTGCAACTGCTCGATCGATGGCATCGACCGCATGGGTGAGGTGAGGTGGACCACTCTTAAATAATTTGTCCACGATTTCTACGGATGCCGTACACAGTATCTGATGTAATCGCGGGGCCAGTGGCGGCGAGTCCCGTCTGGAGACTGGCGGGACCTGTCCGGTGGCGGGCGAGACCCGTTCGGTGGCCAGCGCCCCGGATTCCCCACGCAGTGCCGGTGATGGAGTCGCCGCGTCGACGAGCTGCCGGCCACGCGATACACGGAATCTGTTCCCCCAGTACACAAAGTTTTATGCGGGAGTTCGACGAACCCACGAACGAGTCACTCAGGCATGCCGCCGTCAGCCTTCGACACGCGAGAGTACGAACGACGGATAACTCGGACGAAAGAACGGATGCGCGAGGCAGACCTGGACGCGCTCGTCGTCTCGGACCCGGCGAACATGAACTACCTCTCCGGGTACGACGGGTGGTCCTTCTACGTCCACCAGGCGGTCGTGGTCACGCTGGACCGCGACGAACCGGTCTGGGTGGGACGGGGGCAGGACGCCAACGGCGCGCGAGCGACGACGTGGCTCGCCGAGGAGAACGTACGGGCGTACAGCGACGACCACGTCCACTCGCCGTACGACCTCCACCCGATGGACTTCCTCGCCACCGTCCTGGACGACCTGGAGGTGGCAGACGGCCGGGTCGGGCTCGAGATGGACGCCTACTACTTCACGGCGAAGTCCTACACCCGACTCCGCGAGACCCTCCCGGCGGCGACGTTCGAGGACGCGACGCTGCTGGTCAACCGGGTCCGTGCGCGGAAATCCGACCAGGAACTCGAGTACATGCGCCAGGCGGCACAGATCTCGGAAAAGGCGATGCGGGCCGGCCTCGACGCCGTCGAGGCGGGCGTCCCGGAGTACGAGGTCGCCGCCGAGATATACGACGCGCTCGTCCGGGGCACCGACGCCGGCGGCGGCGACTACCCGTCTATCGTCCCGCTACTGCCCTCGGGGGAGCACACCGGCACGCCACACCTGACGTGGAGCGACGATCGATTCCGTGAGGGCGACCCGGTCATCATCGAGCTCTCGGGGTGTCGCCGCCGGTATCACAGCCCGCTCGCCCGGACGACGTTCGTCGGCGACCCGCCGGACGAACTCCAGCACATGGCCGACGTGGTGTGTGATGGTATCGACGCCGCGCTGGCGGCCGTCGAACCCGGCGTCACCTGCGAAGCGGTCGAGCGGGCCTGGCGGGACGTCATCGCGAAACACGACATCGAGAAGGAAGAACGCATCGGGTACGCGATGGGGCTGGGGTACCCGCCGGACTGGGGCGAGCACACGGCGAGCATCCGGCCCGGCGACGACACCGTCCTCGAACCCGACATGACGTTTCACATCATTCCGGGCCTCTGGTTCGACGACGTCGGCGTCGAACTGTCGGAGACGTTCCGGGTCACGGAAGGTGGTGTGGAAGTCCTCACGGAGTTCCCGCGGAAACTGTTCCAGACGTGACGTGACCGGTTCGGGAGTGACGACGTCGCGCTCAGTCCGCGGCCGCTAGCAGAGTCCACTCCGGTCAGTCCAGCGCCTCTGCAACTTTCTCGATGGGATGGGGCGGCGTCGACCCGACGTCACCGAGCTGTGACCGACAGGATGCCCCCGGCGCGACCACCGTCTCGCCGTCACTCTCCGCAATCTGGTCTCGCAGCACGTCCGCAATCGACTGGGATAGCGAGTAGTGTTCGGCCTCGTAGCCGAAGGAACCGGCCATCCCGCAGCAGCCGGAGTCGAGTGCGTCGACGGCGTAGCCGACGTCCCGGAGGACGCTGGCCGCGTGGCCCGCTCTCGTCGTCGCCTTCTGGTGACAGTGACCGTGGTAGGTCAGCGTCTCGTCGGGTGCGTCTGCCGGCACGGCTGATGCCAGGTCGAAGCGGTCGAGGTACTCGCAGACGCCGTAGCTGTTGGCCGCGAGCCGTTCGACCCTGGTCCCGTCGAGCAGGTCGAGGTAGTCCGACTGGATCATGACGGCGTCGGAGGGTTCGACCAGCACGACGTCCCACCCGTCCCGGACCCGGGGCGCGAGCGCCTCGACGGTCTGTCTGGCGCGGTCCCGTGCCGTGTCGAGAAAGCCCATCGAGTGGGCGGGCCGTCCCGTCGCCGTGAGGCCCGCCGGCACCTGGACGTGCACGCCGGCCGCTTCGAGGACCTGCACCGCCGCCCGGCCGGCCGCTGGATGGTTGTAGTTGGTGTAGGTATCCGGCACCAGCAGGACTCGCCTCGTTGCTTCCGCCCGGGGAACCTGCGGACCGCCGCGCCGCTCGAACCACGCTTCGAGCGACTCGCCGGCGAAGTCGGGAAGCGACCGCTCCCGGGCGATGCCCAGTGTTTTCTCCGCGAGTATCCCGGCACCCGGCATCGCGGTGAGCCAGTTCGAGACGGGCGCCAGCTTCGACCCGAGGGCGTTCAGTCGGTCGACGTTGGCGAAGAGCCTGTCTCGGAGATTCGGCCCGTGTTCCTCGTGGTGGGCGTGCTCCACTTCGACCTTGAGTTTGGCCATATCGACCTCGCTGGGGCAGTCCCGGGCACACCCCTTGCAGCCGACGCAGAGGTCCATCACCTCCCGCAGGAACTCGGTGTCGGTCGCGTCGAGGTCGAGATCGCCGCTCATCGCCTGGCGGAGCGCGTTGGCCCGGCCGCGGGTGCTCAGGGCCTCCTCGTCCGCGGCCCGGTACGTGGGACACATCACGCCGCCTTCGGACTGTGTGGTCCGACACCCGCCACAGCCGTGACAGAGTTCGACCATCCCCTGCATGCCGTTGTCGACGTCCCAGTTCAGCGCCGGCGCGAAGCCGGCGTCGTACTCGTAGTTGGCACCGAAGCGCAGGTTCTCGGTCAGGTCCGTGGGGTCGCCCTCGGGAGCGACGACCTGGCCGGGGTTGAGCAGCCAGTCGGGGTCGAAGGCGGTCTTCACGTCTCGAAACAGCTCCCAGACCTCCTCGCCGTACAGCTTCCGGTTCCACTGGGTCCGGGCCCGGCCGTCGCCGTGTTCGCCCGAGACGCTCCCGCCGTACTCGACGACGAGGTCCGTCACCGCGTCGGCGATGGACTCCATCTGCTCGACGCCGGCCGGACTCTTGGTGTCGACCAGCGGCCGCATGTGCATACAGCCCGGTCCGGCGTGGGCGTAGAACGAGGCGAAGGTGTCGTTGTCCGCCAGCACGTCCCGGAAGTCGGCGACGTAGTCCGCGAGGTGTTCGGTCGGGACCGCGGTGTCCTCGATGAACGAGATGTGCTTCTCGTCGCTCGTTCGCGACAGCAGGATCGGCAACCCGGACTTGCGGAGCTTCCAGAACCGCGACCGCTCGGCCGGTTCGTGGGCCTCGAGGGCGTCGAACGCCCGGACCGGCTCGTCGGTTCGCGCCGCGTCGTCCCCGTCGGCGTCTGCAGCGGCGTCCTCGTCACCGTCCGCCGCGGCGTCTTGGTCGACGTTCGCCGAGGCGGTGACAGTGGGCACGCGGTCGGCGAGCAACTCTGCCACCTGCCGTCGCCCGTCGGCGTCGTCCTCGGCGTAGCACTCGACGAGGAGCGCCGTTTCGGTCTCGTCGGGGAGCATCGCCGCCACGTCGGCGAACTCCTCGGTGTCGCGGGCGAGGTCCAGCAACACGTCGTCGATGGCCTCGACGGCGGCGGGGTCGTGGTTCCGGACGATGGCGTCGACGTCCGCCATCGCGTCCAGCAGGTCCTCGTAGCACAGGAGCGCGACGGCCTTCGTCTCGGGGACGGGTTCGAGCGAGACGGTGACCTCGGTGACGACGCCGAGGGTACCCTCGCTCCCGGCGAACAGGCGAGCGAGATTGACGGTGCCGTCCTCGGCCTCGCCCACCAGTCGGTCGAGGTTGTACCCCGAGACGTTGCGCTTGAGGTCGGGGTACGCCTCGCGGACGGCGTCGGCCTCCTCGTCGACGACCCGGCGAACCACGTCGTAGATCTGGCCGACGCGGTCGCCCTCCGGGTCGGCCCGTTCGCGGAGCTGGGAGAGGGACACTTCGCCGAACTCCGTGACGGTGCCGTCCGCGAGGACGACCTCGCAGGACTCGACGTAGGCGTCGGTCTTGCCGTACTGCAGCGAGTGGGCACCCGTCGAGTTGTTCCCGACGGCGCCGCCTACCGTCGACCGGTCGCCGGCGGCGGGGTCGGGCGCGAACTTCAGGTCGTGGGCCGCGAGTTCGTCGTTCAGGTCCGAGAGGACGACGCCGCTGTCGACGCGAGCACGCCGAGACTCGGGATCGACGTCGTGGATCTCGTTCAAACGGACCTGCAGGTCGAGGACGACGGCGTCGTTGACGGCCTGGCCGGCCAGCGACGTGCCGCCACCCCGCGGGAGGACCGCGACGCCCCGCTCGGCGCAGTACGCGACGACAGTCGCGACGTCCTCGGTCGAGTCGGGGACGACGACGCCGACCGGCGTCACCTCGTAGGCGCTGGCGTCGGTGGCGTACAGTTCCCGCGAGTAGTCGTCGAACCGCACCTCGCCGTCGATCCGGCGGTCGAGCGCCGCCGCCAGGTCGGGACGCGCAGTCGATCCCGCCGCGTAGTCGTAGTCGGCCCGCGAGTCGGCGGCCGGGTCCCGGGAGCCGGTGGCCGGATCCTCGCTGCCGTCGGTCACGGCCTCACTGCCGTCTGCCACGGCCTCGCTACCGTCGGGTACGGCCCCGCTGCCGCCGGTCACGGAACTGCGTTCGTTCGACATGGGTCTACTCGCCGGGTGCGAGCACCTGGTTGACCAGGTCCCTGTCCGCTGCGAGTCTCTCCACGTTCTCGGCGACGATGTCGGCGAGGCGCTCCCAGTGTTTCGGCGTGTGTCCGCCGGTGTGTGGCGTCACGAGGCAGTTCTCGAGCGTCCACAGCGGGTGGTCGGCGGGCAGCGGTTCCGGGTCGGTGACGTCCAGCGCCGCGCCGCGGATCTTCTCCGAGCGCAACGCCGCGACGAGCGCGTCGGTGTCGACGATGCCGCCCCGGGCCGCGTTGACGAGGACGGCGTCCGGTTTCATCGTCGCGAACGCCGCCTCGTCGACGAGCCCTCGCGTCGTCTCGGTCAGCGGACAGGCGAGGACGACGTAGTCACTCCGGGCGAGCGCGTCGTGGACGGCGGCCTCGTCGAAGCCGACCACCTCGTCGGTCGGCCCGCCCTTCTCCGGCGTGTAGCGGACGCCGATCGTCTCTACCTCCATGCCCTGGAGGCGCTGGGTCAGCGCCTGTCCGATGGACCCGAGGCCGACGATAGCGACCGTGCTGTCCGTGAACTCCCGGGACTGGAAGTGACGCCACTCGCGGTTCTGCGCCCGTCGCCAGCCCTCGTGGAGGTTCCGGGCGAACACGAGCACGTTCCCCAGCGCCTGCTCCGCGATGCCGGGTGCGTGGATGCCGCCGGCGTTGGTCACCGCGACGCCGCGCTCTGCGAGGCGGTCCATCGGAACGTGGTCCGTCCCCGCGAAGGTGCAGGCGAACAGGTCGAGTCGCTCGGCGCGGTCGAGCAGGTCCGACTCGAGGGTGATTCCGGTGACGACCCGGGCGTCGACGACGTGCTCGCGTTCCGCCTGTGGCGTCCGAGCGTGGACGACGGTGTGGTCGGGCAGTCGCCGCCGCAGGTGGTCGGCGTACGGTTCCATCGAGAGGCCTTCCGTGCCCTCCCGCCGAACGAGGATGTCTGCCGTTGTCATTGTGTCCCCGACCCGCTGGTGACGGGCCGTTGCGCGTGGGTACCGCTGCCATCCTTATTCCTTTTGTGTATCCGTCATCAACGGAAAACGTTTACAATTAAGTGGGTGGCCGACGAACGGCCGGACATGAGTGGGCGAGAAGCAGAGCGACTAGTCTCACTCCGGCGCGACTTCCACCGGACTCCCGAGCCGGCGTGGTGTGAGTTCTACACGACACACAGGCTCGTCGGGGAACTCCGGGAGATAGGGGTGGACACGCTCGCAATCGGAGCGGACGCGTACGACCCCGCCGACAGGATGGCAGTGCCCGACGCCGACGAGATAGAGGCGTGGCGGGAGCGGGCCCGCGACCGGGGGGCCGACCCCGACCTGCTCGAACAGATGGCCGGAGGAAACACCGGGGTCGTCGCCGTCGTCGACCGCGGCGAGGGCCCGTCGGTGGGTCTCCGGGTGGACATCGACGGCCTGTTCGTCGAGGAGTCGACGGCCGACGACCACGCCCCGGCACGAGAGGGGTTCCGGTCCGAGACCGGGGAGACGATGCACGCCTGTGGTCACGACGCCCACATGACGTGGGGGCTGGCGGTGCTCCGGCGCGTGAAAGACAGCGACTTCTCGGGCCGGCTGACCGTCTTCTTCCAGCCGGCCGAGGAGGTCTCGGGCGGCGGACGGCCGATGGCCGAGTCGCGGTTCGCGAACGACATCGACCACCTGTTCGCCGTCCACGTCGGTCTCGGCCACCCGACCGGCGAGGTCGTCGGGGGCATGGTGCGCCCGCTGGCGATGTGTCACGTCGACGCGACCATCCGGGGGACCTCGGCCCACGCCGCACAGGCTCCCAGCGAGGGTGACAACGCGGTGCAGGCGGTCGGGACGGCCATCGAGAACGCGTACGGTATCCCCCGGCACGCCGACGGGGCGACGCGGGTCAA
The DNA here is from genome assembly GCA_964523745.1 of uncultured Halobacteriales archaeon. Classification (GTDB taxonomy): domain Archaea; phylum Halobacteriota; class Halobacteria; order Halobacteriales; family Haloarculaceae; genus CAZGAX01. The sequence continues at coordinate 17,053 of CAZGAX010000040.1, forward strand.
CGTCGGGAGCGTCGACGCCGGGACCGCCAGCAACGTCATCGCGGAGCGGGCAGACGTCGAGGCCGAGGCCCGCGGCGAAACGACGGCCCTGATGGAGTACGCCCGCGACCGACTCGAACGCGTGTTCCGGTCTGCGGCCGCGATGCACGGCTGTGACCTCGCGTTCGACGTTATCAGCAAGTCCCCGCGTGCCGACAGCGACGACGAACTCGCCGACGTCGTCACGGACGTGGCCCGCGACGTCCGGGGCGTCGACAGCGTCGTGCCGACGAGCGACTTCGGAGCCAGCGAGGACGCCACCTTCCTGATGGAGCGCGTCCAGGAAGGGGGCGGCGACGCCACCTACGTCGTCGTCGGGACGGACCACCCGTCGAGTCACCACACGCCCCGGTTCGACGTCGACGAGCGGAGCCTCCGGATCGGGACCGACGTGCTCACCGACTCGATACTGCGCGTCGCGGAGGGAGCGCCGTGAGTTCCGAGTTTCCCGACCCCGAGGACGTCGTTACCGTCGGGGACGTCGAGCAGGCACACGAGCGGATCGAGTCGGTCGTTCACCGGACGCCGCTCGACCGCTCGACGACGTTCGCGGAGATGAGCGGCGCAGCCTCGGTCGGACTGAAGCTGGAGAACACCCAGCGGACCGGGTCGTTCAAGATCCGCGGCGCGTACAACGCCATGGCGCAACTCGACGCCGACCGGCGCGAGCGGGGCGTCGTCACGGCCAGCGCCGGCAACCACGCACAGGGCGTGGCGCTGGCGGGCCGGTTGCTCGACGTCGAGACGACCATCGTCGTGCCCGAGGTGACGCCGGCGGCGAAGATAGCGGCGACCCGGGACTACGGCGCCCGCGTCGTCGTGGAGGGAGACATCTACGAGCGGTCCTACGAGTACGCCCTCGACCTGGCCGAGGACGGGGGAGGGACGTTCGTCCACCCGTTCGACGACGAGGCCGTCATCGCCGGCCAGGGGACCGTCGGGATGGAACTGACGGCGCAGTGCCCGGACCTGGACACGGTGCTGGTCGCCATCGGCGGCGGCGGGCTCATCTCGGGTATCGGAACCGTCCTCGCGGCCACGGACCCCTCGACGCGCGTCGTCGGCGTCCAGCCGACGGGGGCGGCCCACGCCAAACCCTCGCTCGAACGCGACGAGATCCACGAACTCTCCGACGTCGACACCGTGGCGGAGGGCATCGCCGACACGCGCCTGCTGGAAAAGACGTTCTCGGTCGCCCGCCGCCGGGTCGACGAGGTCGTCACGGTCGACGACAGCGAGATAGCCGTCGCGGTCGCCCTGCTCGCAGAGCGTGCCAAGACCGTCGCGGAGGCGGCGGGAGCCGCCCCCCTCGCGGCACTCCTCTCCGGGGCGGTCGACGTCACCGACGAGCACGTCGCCGTCGTCGTCTCGGGCGGCAACGCCGACCTGGCCGACCACGCCAGTCTCTCGCGCCGGGGGCTGGCGGAACTCGGCCGGCGCGTCGAACTCCGGCTGGCCGTCGAGCGCTGGCCGGGGTCGCTCCCGGCTGTCGTCGAGGCCGTCGAGGCGCAGGGTGGACAGCTGCGCGACGTCGCCCGACGGGACCCGTCGCGAAACGACCCGCCGAACCGCGTGCCGGTGACGCTCGCGCTCGAAGGGAGCGGCCCGGACCACCTCGGAGGCCTCCTCGACGACCTCGACGCCCTCGACGGCGTCAGCGTCCTCGACGCCGACGACCCCACCGAGGGCGTGGGGGTCGACCTGCTCCGGGACGCGAGCGACTGAGATGGTGGCGACGGTCTCGCTGGCGCTCCTCGCTGCCGCGTGTTTCGGGGCCCAGACGCTACTCGTCCGGCGCGGCCTCGACGCGGACGACGGGGCGTCGGCGCTGAGCGGGGCCGTCCTCACGCTCGTCACCAGCGCGCTCGTCCTCTGGACCGTCGTGACGGTCCGTCGTGGCGTCCCGACGGTCCCGCCCGCGGCGCTGTTGGGCGTGTTCGTCCTCGCCGGCACGATCGACCCGGGGTTCGCCCGGCTGTGTTACTTCGAGGGTATCGACCGGATGGGACCGACGGTGCCGGCCGCGATCACCGCCGCGAACCCGGCCGTCGCCACGCTGTTTGCCGTCGCCGCGCTCGGGTCGCGGCCCGCACCGGCCGATTTCGCCGGTCTCGGCCTCGTGGTCGGCGGCGTGGCCGTGCTGCAACTTGTCCGACCGACCGAGGACGCCGACCGCGGCGTCGCGGTCCAGACGGGGGTCATCCGCCGGGAACTCCTCGCATCGACGCGCCGGGACCTCCTGTTTCCGCTCGTGGCGACCGCCGCCATCGCCGCGTCGTCCGTCGTCGCCAAGAGCGGTCTCGACGCCTTCGGCGACGCGCTGACCGCCACGGCGGTCGCCCAGACGGCGGCCCTGCTCGTCCTCGTCCCCGTCGCTGCTTCCTCGGGGTCGACCCGTACCTACGTCCGGTCGCCGTCGCGCGCCTCGGCCGCCGCGTTCGGCGCGTCGGGAATCGTGGTGGCCGTGGGCTGGTACGCGATGTTCCTTGCGCTCGGGGGCGGAACGGTCGTCGCGGTGCTCCCGGTCGTCAGCACCTATCCGCTCGTCGTCCTCGCCGGGGCCTGCGTCGCCGACCGGGTGCTTCCCCGCTCGCCGGTCCTCCTCGGTGCCGTGCTCGCGATCGTCCTCGGAACGATCGCAGTGCAGGTCTGAGACGCGGAGGAGACGGAAAAATCGACTACGAGACGGCGTCGCCGTCGCCGAGAGTGTCACGAGACGGCGTCGATCGCGTCGGTGAGGATGTCGACGCCGAGGGCGATTTCGCGCTCCGAGACGTCCAGGGGCGGGAGCAGTCGGACGGTCTTCTTCCCACAGCCCAGCGTCAGGAGGCCACGCTGGAGCGCGTCCTGGACGACGGCGTCGCGGCGGTCGGCCGAGTCGAACTCGACGGCGAGCATCAGTCCCTTACCGCGAACGTCCACGACCGTCTCGCCCGTCTCGTCCCGGAGGAGTTCCTTGGCCTGCCGGCCGCGGACCGTGGCGTTCTCGAGCAGGTCGTAGTCGTCGATGGCGTCGAGCGTGAACGCGGCGAGCATCGACGAGAGGACGTCGCCGCCGCCGAACGTGGAGCCGAGGCGGTTCTTCTCGCTCGGGAAGCGGTCGGACCGCGAGACGGTCGCCCCGACCCGGAGCGCCTTCGCACAGCAGATGACGTCGGGCTCGATGGGGTAGTGGTCTGCGGCCCACATCTCGCCGGTGCGACCGACGCCCGACTGGATCTCGTCCACGATCAGCGGTACGTCGTAGGTCGTACAGACGTCGTCGACCGCTCGCATGAACGACTCGCTCGGGAACCGGTAGCCACCGACGCCCTGGACCGGCTCCAGTACGCAGAACGCGACCTCCTCGGGGTCGACGTGGCCGTCGTCCGGGTCCAGGGTGGCGTGGAGTCGAGACCGGCCGCCGGCGAAGAAGCCACACTCGCAGTCGGCCGGCGTACAGGTCCGGTCGTCACAGAAGGGAACGACGCGCATCCCGGCGATCTCCGGGAAGCGACGGGTGTACACGTCGTCGGCGTTCGTCAGCGAGAGCGTTCCCAGCGTCCGGCCGTGGAAGCTATCGGCAAACGAGATGGCGTACTTCGCTTCGGGCGTGCCGTCGTAGGCGATCTTCATCCCGTTCTCGATCGCTTCGGCCCCCGAGTTCGACAGGAACACGGTGTCCAGGCCGTACTGGCTCGTCACGTCGGTCAGCGCGTCCATCAGGTGACTCGACCCGGGAATCGACGACTCGGCCGGCGACTCGCTCGTCCCGAAGTAGAAGTCCTGGCCCGCGATCTTCATCGGGTCGACGAGGTCGAACTCGCGAACCCGGTCCAGTATCTTCTCGTTGTTGTACCCCAGCGGCGCAGCCCCGATGTGACAGGTGAAATCGAGCAAGCAGTTGCCGTCGACGTCCGTGACGAAGGGGCCGCTGGCCTCGCCGGTCACGTCCCAGACGAACTCGTGGGAGTGTTCGCTCGGCGCAGCGTGTCGGGTGTGGTACTCGACCCACTCCGACGCCCGCGGACCCGGGAGTGACGCCACTGTCGGGACTGCCGTCTCGCGATCCATACACACAGACTGTGTACGCCGTATATTAAATCTTGTTTTCGACCGGGCGAGGCGTCGCGTCCGGACCCACCCCCGATACAGATACCGTTTACGCGAGTACAGGAAACGTTTATTATTCGGGCCGTCGAACCGCCGCCATGGGCGAGAAGACCCAGGTAACGACAGCCGAGGCGCCGCGAAACGACAATCCCTACTCGCAGGGCGTCGTCGCCGACGGGTTCCTGTTCGTCTCCGGGTTCGGACCGGTCGACCCGGAGACGATGACCGACGTCGGGGGGACGTCGGCGAGCAGACCGACCGCGTACTCCGGAACCTCGAAGCGGTCGTGACCGAAGCCGGCGGGACGCTCGACGACGTGGTGAAAGCGACGGTGTACCTCGACGACATGGACGATTACGAGGACGTCAACGAAGCCTACGCCGAGCACTTCGGGGAGATACCGCCGGCCAGGGTCTGCGTCGAGACCACCCGACTGCCCGGCGACGTCGCGGTCGAGATCGACGCCATCGCGAAGGTGTCCTGAGCCCGCTTGGAGTATCCATGGAAACCATCAATCCGACCACCGAGGAACGGCTCGAGACGTACAGTACGCACGACGCCAGCGACGTCGACCGACTGCTCGACGGCGCCGCCGATAGATTCGAGACGTGGAGCGAGCGACCGATTACGGACCGGCAGGCCATCGTCGGAAACGTCGCCGACGTGCTCCGGGAGAACGAGGACGACTACGCCGCGTTGATGACCCGCGAGATGGGCAAACCGATCGACCAGAGCCACGCCGAAATCGAGAAGTGCGCGTGGGTCTGTGAGTTCTACGCCGAGCGAGCGGCGGAGTTCCTGCAGGACGAACGCGTCGGCGTCGCCCCGGAGGTGGAGACGAAAGTCGCCTACGAGCCGCTAGGACCGCTGCTGGCCGTGATGCCGTGGAACTACCCCTTCTGGCAGGTGTTGCGGGTCGCCGCGCCGAACCTCGCCGCCGGGAACACGGTGTTGCTCAGCCACGCTCCCAACGTGGCCGGCTGTGCGACGGCTATCGAGGACCTCCTCCTGGAGGCGGGGGTTCCGGACGGCGCCTTCACGACGCTGCTCGTCGACACCGAGACGATCCACGACGTCATCGCCGACGACCGCGTCGCCGCCACGACGTTGACGGGGAGCGTCCCGGCCGGCCGGGCCGTCGCCGAGACCGCCGGCAGGGAACTCACGCCGAGCGTGCTCGAACTCGGGGGCAGCGACCCGTTCGTGGTCCTCGAAGACGCGCCGCTGGAGGCCGCCTGTGAGGTCGGCGCGCAGGCCCGGATCAACAACAACGGCCAGGCCTGCATCGCCGCCAAGCGGTTCATTGTCGTCGAGGACGTCTACGAGGAGTTCCGGGACGGCCTCGTCGAGGAGATGGCGTCGCTGACCGTCGGCGACCCGATGGACGAGGACACCGACGTCGGCCCGCTCGCCAGGGCGGACCTGCTCGACACGCTGGTCACGCAGGTCGAGGAGAGCCTCGACGCCGGGGCGAACGCGGTCATCGGCGGTGAACGCCTCGACCGCGAGGGGTACTTCTACCCCCCGACGGTTCTGGAGGACGTCCCGGTGGACTGCCCGGCCTCGTGCGAGGAACTGTTTGGACCGGTCGCGAGCCTCCACGCCGTGGCCGACGAGCGGGAGGCCATCGAACTGGCCAGCGACACGGACTACGGCCTCGGCGCGAGCGTCTGGACGACCGACCTGGAGCGGGGCGAGCGTCTCGCCCGCGAACTCGACGCCGGTGCGGCGTTCGTCAACGAACTGGTCCAGTCACACCCGAAGCTCCCCTTCGGCGGGGTGAAAGACTCCGGGTACGGTCGCGAACTGGCCGCCGACGGGATTCGCGAGTTCACGAACAAGAAGACCATCTGGGTTTCGCCGGGGTGAACGGCCGGGACGACTCGCCACGGGCAGGCACACGCCGTCCGACGGCGACGTTGTGACCCACGGACAGGTCCCGGACGAGCCGGGTTCCGTACGTGCCAGGTTCCGTACGATCCGGTCCCGGGCGAGAGCCGAACCGATCGACCGAACGTCGAACGCACCGTGGCCCTCCTCGACGCCGATTAGAGGACTTTCTCCGCTCGGAGACGATGCCCGTCCGGGACGGGAGAGCTGTGAGATACGTCGACGGCAGCGTCGTCCTCTCAGTCGCCGCCCTCAGCGGCGCCAGAGTCGGCCCGCCCGGTCGACGAATTCGAGGGCCGGATGGAGGCGACGAGGGGGGGGGCGCCCCCCTGCCCCAGATTTAAAGTATGAATTCTTATAGCTATTCGAAAGGATAAACGATCGAAGTAGAATCGGGCAGAGGACCTATCTCCTTCGTGGGAAATAATCGGGGTCGTCAGAGCCGCCTTACTCTCACCCAAAATCGACGGCCTCGACAACAATTCAGACAGGTACGAGGTCTCGAAATTATATCCCTCGAAGGAAATAATATTTCCACCTCCCGGCCCCCACGCTCCTCGGTGGAAAGCGGGTAATTCACTCTATAGAGCGGCTCCACTTCCGATATCGGCAACACGTGAACGCTCGGTTCCCATCTCGCACCGCCGCCATAATTAACAGTATCCAATATATGTTTGATTCCTTTTTTATTGTCCGCTCTGTCGCGGCACGAGGGGGGGGGGAGATTGGGGTGCAGCGGTGATTTATAGGTCCGGCGTGCGTGGGACCGGTATGTCACCTCCGATGGGTCTCGGCTACTCCCTGTCGTCGGCGTACCCGTCCGGCTTGGATGCCGGCGTGCACGTCGACCACGTCCTCGACTGCGTCGACGCCGCCCGTGGCGCCAACTACGACTACGTCCAGGCCGGCGACCACCACGTCGCCGGCGCCGGCTACCTCCAGAACGTCCCCGTCGTCGGCCGATTGACAGCGTCCTGGGACCGCCTCGGGGCGTTCTTCCTTCTCCCGCTGTACGACCCGGTGCTCGTCGCCGAGTACGCCGGGACGCTTGCCGCGCTGACCGAGGACTTCGAGTTCTGGTGTGCGCTGGGCCACAACGACCGCGCTTTCGACGCCTTCGGGGTTCCGAAGACCGAACGGGCGCCGCGGTTCGAGGAGGCCCTGACCGTCATCGAGCGGCTCTGGACCGAGGACAGTGTTACCTTCGAAGGCAACTACTATTCGCTGGACGGCGTCTCGGTGGCGCCGTCGGCCGACCCCCGGGTTTGCATCGGCGGAACGGCCCGGCCGGCCGTCGAGCGTGCCGCCCGGCGGGGCGACGCCTGGGTCGCCCCGCCGGGGATGGGCCGGGAGACTCTCGCCGAGCGTCTCGGGTGGTACGAGGACGCCGGCGGCGAGAGGGTAGTTCTCCGCCGAGACGCGCTGGCCCTGGAAGACGGCGAGACGGCCCGGGAGCGAGCAAACGAGAAGTTGACGAGCGGCTATCGTGGCTGGCCGAGCGACGCCGACTTCGCCCTGGCCGGCGATGCGGAGACCGTGGCGGCCGACCTGGAAGCGTACCGGTCCCTGGGAGTCGACGAGGTGGTCGTCCGGCCGATGTCGCGGGGGTCGGCCGTCGAGACGCTGGAACAGGTCGGGCAGGCCCGGGACCACCTGTAGCTCAGTCGGGGAGGCCGGTCTCGCGGAGCGACGCGGCCATCATCTGGCGATGGATTGCATTGGTTCCGGAGGCGATCTGGTACCCCCGGACGTAGCGATACAGGTAGGACTCCGGCACGTCGCCGACGTACCCCGCGGCACCTTTGATCTGGAGGGCGTCGTCGACGACCTCCTCGCAGGCCTCGGTGACGTAGACCTTGGCCATCGAGGATTCGAGGCGGGAGGGCAGGCCGTCTCCTTCGAGGGCATTGAAGATGAGGAATCGGGAGGTCACGAGCTTGGTGGCCATGTCGGCCAGGTCGTGTTCGACGGCCTGGAACTCGCCGACGGGCTGGCCGAACTGCTCGCGTTCTTTGGCGTGTTCGAGCGCCTCGGTGAACGCCCACCGCGCGGCGATCCAGACCTTGGCGCAGGCGCCGATCCGCTCGACGTTGTAGGCCCGGATCTGCTTTTTGAAGGCGTCTGGGCCCGTCAGGAGGGTGTTGTCCTTCGGAATGCGGGCGTCGTCGAAGAACAGTTGGCTCTGGGGGTGGTCGGCCATGTTCTGGTCCGTTGTAATCGAGAGCCCGGTGGTGTCGGCGTCGACTATCAGCGACCCGATGTGGCCGTCGGGCATCCGGACGTAGGTGAGGAAGGCGTCGGCGTGCGGGCCGTGGGACACCCAGGACTTCTGGCCGTTGACGACCCAGGCGTCGTCGCCGTCCTCGGTTTCGACGCCGGGGTCGGTCGCCTCGGTCTCCATCGCCGTGACGTGGCTGCCGGCCTGGGGTTCACTCATCGCGATGGCGATGATGGAATCCCCTGCCGTGACCAGCGGGAGGT
>CAZGAX010000041.1:0-25347 GCA_964523745.1 uncultured Halobacteriales archaeon
CGTCCCCGTTGGAATCGGCATTCGTGTTCGTGGCAGAATCTTCGGCCCACACCGCGACCACGCCGTCGCCAGTGAGGGGTTCGTGGCGGTAGTCCACCAGGCTGGCGCTTGAGTCGAACACCAGCGGGTCGATCGACGTTGCTGCCAGACCCGGTTCGATACTACTCTGCACGTCGAGGGCCGTCAGCGCCGAAACCGACGCGAGCGAACTGACGAACTGTCTCCGGTTCATCGTCTGTTCGACTTGTCGGGGCTGGTTGATGAATGCGTTGCTAATAGCTGTATTTACTAATATATTTATAGAAATAATATCTGTGGCGCTCCATATCGGAACGTTCGGGTGTCGCGGACCGGACGTTGTCCCGGGCGGTGAGTGGCCGTTACGTGCCCAACGCCGCATCGACCAGGTGGGCCTCCGCACTCCGGAGTAGCGTCGATGCTGCGGCCTCCGAGCAGTCGAGTGCCCCTGCAACCTCTGCAAGGCTGCCGTCCCGGGGTACCTCGTAGTAGCCGACTTTTCTGGCCACTTCCAGCGCCTCGAACTGCCGGCCGGTGAGGCGGCCGGCCAGCGATCCGGCGCGGTGCTGGTGCTCACTCACCCTGTCGACCGTGACGTCGACGCCCTCGGGGAACCGCTCGAGCAGGCCGGAGAGTGCCGACTCCTCGCCGAGGACGGTCACGTGGACCGTGTCGGCGTCGGTGTAGACGATGGGAGGGACGATGACGAGCCCCCGGTCGGCGAAGGCCCCCATCAGGCTGGCGTCGGCTTCACGGAGGTCCATCTCGGCGTAGGCGTAGAAGGTGTCGTCGTCGATGCGGGCGAACTCCGCCTTTCTGAGTGGTTCCAGGTCCTCGGCTGCCTCGCGGGCCGTCTCCAGGTCGCCGACGACGAGCGTGAGAAAGCCGACTACCTCGTCCTCTGGATAGACGCGCCAGGAGAGCACCTCTTCGCGCCGGACAGTGTCTTCGCTCACGGGGTCTGGCACCGGCAACTGCATCCACTCGGGAAGCTGAATCGTCAGGTCCGCCGACTGCATGGCTGGCACTGTCGCCACACTCTTAAAGAAGTTACCTGCTTCGGGGGAACGACCAGGCGACCGGCGCCCCGATTTTCAGGTGATGACGGAGTCGAACACCTCGGCGAGCGGAGATTCGACGGCGTCGTCTCGGACGGACACAGACGCTACCGGTGCCGTCGAAGAATCGGTACCCGACGACTCGGACACCGACGCCTCGACCTCCGACAACCCTCCCACCGACGCTCCGTTGCCTCCGGGGCCTCGTGGCCTGCCGGTCGTCGGCTGTACGTTCACCATCTTGCGAGACCCGATGGGGTTCGGAGAGTCCGCCAGCGAGTACGGCGAGGTCGTCTCGTACCGGGCCTTTCGTCGGCGCTTCGTCGCGACGAGCAACCCTCACGTCGTCGAACGCGTTCTGGTCTCCGAGAACGACGCCGTCCGGAAGGGCGAGTACGAACAGGCCTTCGGCGACCTGATAGCGCCCCGTGGCGTCGTCTTCACCGAGGGCGAGCGCTGGAAGCGCCAGCGACAGTTGCTCCAGACGGCCTTCACCCCCCGCCAGATCGAAACCTATGCCGACGAGATGGTCGACTGTACCGTCGAACTGGCCGACGGCTGGGACGACGGCGACGTGGTCGAACTCGGAGACGCCTTCTCGACGGTGACGCTCCGGATTCTCACCCGGACGCTGTTCGACCTGGACATGGACGCCGAGCGCGGCGAGACCGTCCGGTCGGCCGTCCGGGCGCTGTCGGACTACATTGCCGGCTTCGCACTCCAGTCGGTGTTGCCCTCGTGGGTCCCGAGTCGTCGAGAGCGGCGGTACGAGCGTGCTATGGCGGATCTGGACGCCCTCGTCGACGAGATGGTCGGGGAGCGACGGGCCGTGGGCGAGGACGTAGACGCAGTGGGCACGGACCGCGCAGTGGACGAGGACCTCCTGTCGACGCTGGCGGCCGCCGAGTATCCCGACGGCGAACGGATGAGCCCCGAGGAGGTCAGAGACCAGCTCGTCACCTTCCTCTTTGCCGGTCACGAGACGACGTCGACGGCGCTCACCTTCGCCTGCTGGCTGCTCGCCGGGGAAAGCGATGCCCAGGAACGGCTGCAGGACGAGGTGGAATCCGTCTGTGGCGACGCCGACCCCGGATTCGGGGACCTGCCGGACCTCGAATACACCGAAGCGGTGGCCCGGGAGGCGATGCGGCTCTATCCCCCGGTGACGGAACTCTACCGCGAACCACGGGAGGAGATGGTCCTCGGCGGCTACCGGGTGCCCGCCGACGCGACGCTCCAGCTTTCGGCCTGGGGTGCCCACCGCGACGAGCGCTGGTGGGACGACCCCGAGACGTTCCGACCCGAGCGTTGGCTGCCGGAACTCCGTGGCGAGGACCCGGACCGACCGGAGTACGCCTACTTCCCGTTTGGCGGCGGCCCCCGACACTGCCTGGGGATGCGCTTTGCGATGGCGGAACTCCAGCTCGTGCTCGCGACGCTCCTTCGGCGGGTCGACCTGGAGCAGGTAACGACAGAACTGGACCTCTCGGTGATGGCGTTGACGCTGGATCCTGGCACAGTGGAGGTGTCTGTCCGCAAGCGGCGAATCGATAGCTGACCGGTATTTCCGTAGACAAATCCACGCCGCCCCGGCGGTTTTTATTATCGATCGAACACTATTAACGTCTATCTGGCTACAATAAAACAAACATCTATTTCCGTGGAACGCGTATGATACCGCGTAGCCAGCACGTTCGGCACGGGAGACGGGCACCAACCCGTCGGTCACGCATTATCGGCGTGGCATAACGTTCCCACGTCCGGACTGAGCCCCCCGATGCTGGGGACAACCCAAAGAAGCGGGACTTTCGGGCGATACCGGCACGAGCCGAGACGGTCAAACCCCGATAACCGCCTCGACACAATTCGCAGGGCGCAATACGAAATCTGCCTGCACCTGCGGGCGGTAGAGGGGAGGACACCGTCGACTCCGGCGAGCGGCCGCGCCGGGCTACGGCAGCCAACCGGGAGTTGGCTACGGGGCGAAGAACCCTACCGGGCAACCGGTGGGGGCAGTAGCCGTCGGCGTGAGGGGATACCCGAACGGAGTAATGTTCCAGCCGATCCCAATAGGAAATTATTTTTCATTCCAACGAGAACTCGTGGCCGATGTCACGACGCAAATTGGTCCTGGCGTTCGGCGCCCTCCTCGCCCTCCTCGTCCTCCCCGGGTGTCTGGGTGGCGGCGACGCACAGATGAGTGCCGAAGCGAAGCAACTCCAGTCGGAGAGTACCGAGGCGATGCAGGACGTAGAGCGGTATCGTTTCGAGATGACCACCGAGGTTTCGCTGAACGACCGTAGCGTCCGGATCGACGCAAACGGCATCATCAACCGAGCCGACCGCCGGGCCCGGTTGGACATGTCGCTGTCGGGTCCGAGGTCCCTGGAGATGGTGATGTACCTCGTCGACGACACCGCGTACGCCAAGAGCGGTGGCCGGTGGATCCGTCAGGACGTCTCGGACCGTAATATCTGGGACCAGAACGCACAGCTCGAACGTCAGCGCGAGATCATGGCCGCCTCCTCTCTCGAGATCACTGGCGAGGCGACCGTCGACGGCGAGGCCGTCCACGTCGTGAAAGCCGACATTCCGAAGGACAAACTGGACGAACTGACGTCACTCGCCCGGCAGCAGTCCGGGTCCAGTACCGACGGCTCGATCACGAAGGCGACGTACACGTTCTACATCGACAAAGAGACCAACCTGACGCGGAAGGTCTCGGCCGACATGAAGATGAAAATGGACGGCAAGACGGCGGACGCGACCGTGACGATGACCTTCAGCGACTACGGCACGAACACCTCGATCACGGTACCGGCCGAAGCCAGGGAGTCCACCGGGTCCCAGACCGCCGTGACGCCACCGGCAGCCTGAGGACGGCGCCGCCCGACCCCGCCGCCGCATCAATAGATAGAAAAGCGAGCAGGGGCAACCGCAGGCCATGCAAGTCCCGTTCGACCTCACCTCGTACGTCCGGGTGTTGAAGCTGGCCAGCACCCCCTCCTGGGAGGAATTCTCCCAGGTGGCGAAGATAGCCGGCGCGGGTATCCTCCTCGTGGGCGTGCTCGGCTTTCTCATCTTCGTGTTCATGTCGTTCGTCCCGGGTGGTCCCTGATGGGTATCTACGCCGTCAAGACCACGGCCAGCCAGGAGCGCACCGTGGCGGACATGATCATCAACCGCGAGGAGGAGTCGATCCACGCAGCGCTCGCTCCCGATTCGCTGACCTCCTACGTGATGGTCGAGGCCGACGACGAATCGGTGTTCGAGCGAATCCTCGACGAGATTCCCCACGCCCGGGGCGTCGTCCAGGGCGAGTCCTCGCTCTCGGAAGTCGAGCACTTCCTCTCGCCCAAGCCCGACGTCGAGGGCATCGCCGAGAGCGACATCGTGGAACTGATCGCCGGGCCGTTCAAGGGCGAGAAGGCCCAGGTCCAGCGCATCGACGAGGGTAAGGACCAGGTGACTGTCGAGTTGTACGAGGCGACGGTTCCGATTCCTGTCACTGTGCGTGGCGACCAGATCCGGGTACTCGATTCGGAAGAACGGTAGCGTACCGCGAGCGAAGCGAGCGGTTTCCCGACCCGAGCGAAGCGAGGGTCGCCTTTTTGGTCCAGCTTTTTCGAGGAGGGGTGGCCGGAGGCCACCCGACGAAGAAAAACGTGGAGGTGTGAGGACCAGGTAACTGTCGAGTTGTACGAGGCGACGGTTCCGATTCCTGTCACTGTGCGTGGCGACCAGATCCGGGTACTCGATTCGGAAGAACGGTGGCGCGTTCCCCTGGTCCCTGACTCGCTTCGCTCGTCAGGACAGCGAGGAGCGCTGACTGCGCGGTCGCAGAGCGACTGCTGCTCGTCGAGTGGGAGATTTCGGAAAACACTATAGATACGAAACGCCGGTTAGCTCGGGGTGCCGTCGGCCTCCTCAGCGTCGTCTGTGAGGCTGTAGACGGCGTCGTGGATCTCGGTAACTTGCTCCGTTTGCTGTTCGGTAGTGGCGGCGACGGCCTGGACTTCGGCGGAGACGGATTCGGCGTGTTCGACGACCTCGTCGACCATGCTGGCGATCTCCTCGGCACTCGCCGCCTGGTCGTCGGTGGCAGTCGAGACCTGTTCGATGCCGTCGACGCTCTCCTCGACGGCAACGACGACGTCGGTCAGCGCCTCGGTCGCAGCCTGGACCTGTTCGATGCCCTCCTGGACGCTCTCGTTCATCTCCTCTAGGCTCTCGACGGTCTCCGTCGAATCGCGCTTGATACCGGTGACCATGGACTCGACGTCCGCGGCCCGCTTCTGGGACTCCTCGGCGAGACTCTTGACCTCGTCGGCGACGACGGCGAAGCCCTCGCCCGCTTCGCCGGCCCGTGCCGCTTCGATCGAGGCGTTGAGGGCGAGCATGTTGGTCTGCTCGGCGATGTCGTCGATGACTTCGACGACCTCGTCGACCTCTTCGATGCGGTTCCGGAGGTCCTCCACGTCGTCGGCGACCGTCTCGGCGGACGTCGCTACCTCCTGCATCACGTCGCGACTGTCGTCGGCGGTGGACTTGACCTCGGTCGCGACGTCGTCGGCGTTGCGGGCGGTGGATGCCACCTCGTCGCTCGTCGAAGCGATCTCCTCGACGGTCGCCGAGAGTTTGCCGACTTCCTGACTGACGGTGTCGAGCATCTCCGTCTGTTCGTCCGCGAGGTTAGCGATCTCCCCGCTACTGTCCGCGACCGTGTCGATAGAGTCGTGGAGTTCGCCCGTTTCCTCGGCCACGTCGGCGACCACGTCGGCGAGGCGGTCGGCCATGCCGTTCAGCGAGTCGACGACCGCCAGGAGGTCGTCGTCGATGGCGCTCGTCTCCTCGACCGACGCCCGGGCCTGGAGGTTGCCGTCCTCGATCTCGCCCATCGTCCGCTGGAGTTCACTCACCATGGCCTCCAGTTGCCGCTGGCGACGGGCGTCATCAGTCCGGTCGTGGATCATCTCGACGACCCCGGTCAGTTCGCCGTCCTCGTACATCGGCGCGGCCCCGAACTCGATGTGCCGGTCCTGACCCCGACTGTCTTTCATGACGCTCTCGTCGGCGTAGAGCGTGTAGTCGACGTCCTCGATGCGGGGCACGCCGTACTCCTCGTCGGTCGACTCCGGCGCTTCGAGGACCTTCTCCGCGAGCGTCTTCGTCCGGCGGCCGTCGTGGTAGAACGCCGGTCCGATGGAACCCTGCTCTCGCAGCTTCTCTCTGGCGTCTTCCAGCGACTCACCGGTGAGCCGTTCCAGGGCGCTGTTCCAGTGGGTGAGCTGTCCGTCCGCGTCGACGACGAAGATGGGAGTATCGATGTGGTCGAAGACGGCGCGCATGTCGAAGCCGACGTCGGTCTCGCGGTTGGCGGTTTGCTCCAGTTCGGTACCGCCGTCCGTCTCGCTAGAATCTGTGGGGTCACTACTGGCTCGTCCGGCCATAGTATGACGAGAATGATTTTCGATGATAAACAGTGCATCTAGGTACGTAAATTGTCATCACAAGGCGACCGGCCGTGAACGACCGGCCACGAACCGGACAGCTCCGGCGTCGTCGGGCAGGGCCCCGCCGAGTGGTCGGTCGACTCGAGAATCAGCCGTTGTCGATGCGGTCGACGACCTCGCGGATGTCGGCGACCTCCTCGATGTCCTCTTTGACCTTCTCGCGGCGCCGAACCTCGGAGGCGCTGGCGTCGTAGGCCCGGACGTACTCGGCCCGGGAGTGCTCGTCGAAGGCGTGGCGGATGGCGAAGTAGCCGTCCGGAACGACGGCGCCACACACCTTGCACTCGATGCGGTCGTGCTCGGTGGCCTGGTGGACGATGAGGTCTTCGACGCGGTCGAAGGCGGCGCCGTCTCCCTCGATCGCACACTCCCAGCGTGCCATTGCCGGATTTCAGGCAGGCCTGATTTAAAAGCGTTCCTCCAGGGGCGTGCGAGACGGTACCACACCACGGCTTCGTCCGGAGGGGAAATTTACATCATACGAGGGCCAGAACACCGACCAGTGACATCGGGGACCCGGGTAGACCTGCACGTGAAGGTGCTGGACGAGGCGGTCGTCCGACGCGCCAAGCGACGGGGGCTGGACGCCCTCGTCTACGCCCCGCACTTTACGCGGTGGCCGACCATCCAGAAGCGAGCGCGACAGTATTCCGACGAGGACCTGCTCGTGGTGCCTGGCCGGGAGATATTTACGGGTGACTGGCGGACTCGCCGGCACGTTCTCGCCCTCGACCTCGAACGTCCGATCCCTGACTTCGTGACCCTGGAGGGGGCGATGGCCGAACTCGAATCCCAGGACGCCGTTCTCCTCGTGCCTCATCCGGGATTCCTCACGGTGAGTTTCAACCTTCCCCACGTTCGGCAGTACCGGGACCAGATCGACGCCGTCGAGGTGTTCAACCCCAAGCACCTGCCCTGGAACAACCGCACTGCCAGGGAAATCGTCGAGGAGACCGGATTACCGCCGTTCACGTCGTCCTACGCCCACCTCAAGCGCACCGTTGGGGAAGCCTGGACGACCTTCGAAGACCCGGTGCCCGACGCCGAGACGCTGTGTGACCTGCTACGGGACGGGGCTCCTCGACGGGTCGAGCGCCGGTCTGGCTTGCGCCACACCGCCCGAAGAGCCCTGGAGTTCGCCCACCTGGGCTGGGAGAACTCCTGGGAGAAGTTCGACCGCCTCTGGCTCTCGGGAACCGAGCCGACCCACCCCGGCCACGTCGCCTACGGCGGCGAGTACGACGACATCCGGGTGTACTGACCCCTACTCCTCGATTCCGGCGAGCAAATCTTCCAGTGCCTGGCGGGCGATCTGTTCGCGGATTTCGCCCCGGTCACCGTCGAATTCGTAACGTGTGACGGTCGCGTCCGATTCGCCGGTGCCCCACGGCGCGGCGTAGGCCAGGCCGACGAACACGGTGCCGACGGGTTTTTCTTCAGTGCCCCCGGTTGGACCGGCGACGCCCGTCGTCGAGATGCCCCAGTCGGCTCCGGCCGTGTCCCGGGCGGCCTGTGCCATTTCTCGGGCGACCGGTTCGCTGACAGCGCCGTGTTCGTCGAGCGATTCGCGGGAGACGGCGAGGACGTCCTGCTTGGCGTCGTTCGAGTAGGTGACCAGCGCTCGCTCGAAGTAGTCTGACGAACCCGGAACGGCCGTCAGGAGCGTCCCGACGAGCCCGCCGGTGCAGGATTCGGCGACGGCGACGGTCTGGCCCGCCTCCCGGAGGGCGTCGCCGACGCGTTCCTCGACAGGTGGGGATTCGGCGAAGTCGTCCATGGGTCCACGTCGTGCCATCGGGGGAAAAACGGTCGGGCTCGTCGACAGCGAGACGAAAGGACAAGGTGGCTGGCCGTGTCACCGGCGAGCATGCAGTACGACCGGCCCCAGTTCTTCCGCGTCATGCAGTACGCGGCGGCCGCAGACCGCGACGTCGTCGACATGGTCAGCGGCGGCCCGGACTGGGAGCCCCCCGAGGCACTCCGGGAGGGCCTGCGACAGTACGCCGACGCCGACCCGGAGGAGTTCCAGTATCCCCCGAGCGAGGGCCTGACGGCGCTCCGCCAGGAGATCGCCGACCGCCGGGGCGTCGACCGGGAACAGGTCCTCGTTACCAACGGAGCCGGGGAGGCAAACCACCTGGCGATGACCGGTGGCCTGGAGGCGATGTCGGGGAACGAAATCGTGCTGGCCGACCCGGTCTATCCCTACTACGCCGGTCGGTCGGCCCTCCTCGACGCCGAGACCAGGTTCGTGTCCGTCGCCACGGACGGCCACCTCGACCCCGCCGACGTCCGGGCCGCAGCGAGCGACGAGACGGCCGTCATCGTGGTCAACACGCCGAACAATCCGATGGGTGTCACATACGGCAGCGAGACGGTGCACGAACTGGTCGCCATTGCCGAAGACTACGACGCCCTCCTGGTCAGCGACGAGGTGTACGACCACTTCGACTACTCGGGCCTATTCGAGAGCGCACTGGCCGTCGACTCGTCCAATCGCATCGTCACGAACTCCTTCTCGAAGTCGATGGCAATCACCGGCTGGCGGGTGGGGTATGCGGTCTTCCCGGACCCCGACGGTCCGACAGGGGACCTGCTCGACCGGGCCCGGACCCGCCACATGCTGACGAACGTGACCGGGTCACGGCCGGCCCAGGCTGCCGTCCTGCACGCCCTGCGGAACACGGACCCGGAGTACTACGAAGGGGTGCGGGACATGCTTCGGGACCGTATCGACACCTTCACCGACGCCCTCGATGCCGCCGGGGCCGAGTACACCGATCCGGAGGGCGCCTTCTACGTGATGGTGGACTTGCCCGGGCTCGAGGGGTCGTACGACACGGTGGAACGGCTGGTCGACGAGGCCGGGGTGGCCTGTATGCCCGGCGAGGCCTTTGGAGACGTCCGCTCCGATTGGTTCCGGTTTGCGCTTGTGACTCCACGTGTCGAGGAAGCTGCAAAACGGCTCGAGGACTTCTTCGACTGACCATGGCCACTGCGAGACCGATTCGAGAGGACGAACTGGACGAACTGCTGGCCCTGTACCAGATGCTCAATCCGGACGACCCGGAACTGAAGCCAGCGGAGGTGGCCGGAACGTGGAACGAAATGTTGGCGGACGAGACGCTGGATATCGTCGTCGTGGAGCACGACGACCGGCTCGTCGCTTCCTGTGTCCTTTCGATCACGCCGAATCTGACCCGGAACGCCAGGCCGTTTGGGCTGATCGAAAACGTCGTGACCCACGAGAACTATCGGAATCGAGGCTTCGGGAAGCAGTGTGTCGAGGCGGCGCTGGAGATGGCCGAGGAGCGTGGCTGTTACAAGGTGATGCTGTTGACTGGTTCGGACGTGGACTGGAAACACGACTTCTACGAATCCTGTGGCTTCGACGGGGGCGAAAAGACTGGCTTCGTGGCGTACTTCGGGTAAACTTCTGGAATGGTCTTTTTGGGTCTCTGACCGCTACCATGGCTCATTGAAAGCCCTCACCTCGCTGGCGGTCGCTGCTGGACATATCCTCGGTCGTTTCACTCCCTCGGATAGTGGCCCAGCAGCGACTGAAGTGAACCCCACCGAGGTTCGCCCTTTCAGTCCTCCGGCAGACGGTCGCCTCAATCCGTTCGGCGCTGCGTCTGCCGGAGGACTGAAAGGGCGAGGTCGTCTGGCCGAACCCGGACGACGTAAGCACTGGAGTGAGCGACCGAAGCGAGGGAACGAAGCGCGCAGCGAGTCCCGGGAGGCCAGACGGCCGAGGGCTTTCGATGCAGTTGCGGTAACAGTACTGATAGATCGAACGCCACAATTCCAATGCTTCAAACCGGAGGGCGACACAGGTATCCGTAGATGCCCGACGAGGAGCCGGAGCCAGCGGAGCCCTCGGACCCGACCGAGCCTTCGGATACCACCGAGACAGCGGACCCCACCCGCCCCACCGAAGAGTTCGGCGGCCAGTCCGAACTCCTCGACGAGTGGCAACAGTACTTCGGCTTCCCCGAACCCTACGACAACCAGGCCGACGCCATCGAGTCGGCCATCGAAGTCGGCCAGGCCAGCGGCTACCTCGCCATGGAAGGACCCTGCGGGACTGGCAAGACCATGGCCGCCCTGACCGCCGCCACGACCCTCGTTCGCCACGGCGACTACGAGAACGTCGTGGTCGTCACGCCGGTCAAACAGCAACTCCAGCAGTTCGTCGACGACCTCAGAACGCTCAACCGCGGCCTCGACGAGCCGATGACCGGGATCACCCTCGTGGGAAAGCGGGATCTGTGCCCCTACGGCCGGGAGGGGGTCTTCCCCGACGACGTGGGGACCCACACCCGGTGTGAGGACCTGCGGGAAAACACCGCCAGACTCGTGGAGAGCGACGGGCGCGGAGGGGACGAGGCCCCCGTCGCCGAAGTGGCGGCCGGTGGGACCGACGACGAGGAGGTCTGGTGGGACCCACAGCTGGGCAGCGACCTGGCCAAGCACGCACGGCCCGACGCACCCGGCCAGCGCCAGCTCGAAGAACAGAGCCTCGCAACCGCCGGGGCCACCAGCCCCTACCGAAAGGAACAGCCGACGGCACCCGATTCGATGGTCGAGGGCGACGAAGACTCCCTGTACTGTGCCTTCGAGGCCGACTGGTACGCACGGAACAAGGGTTCGCCCATCGACTTCGACGACGGAATTCAGGGCGTTCTCACTCCCGACGAGTACCTCCCGGCAGCGACCGAACGTGGCACCTGCCCCCACCGGGTGATGAGCACCCTGCTGGGCGAGGCGGACGTCGTCGTCGGCAACTACAATCACCTGTTCGACCCCGACTCCCGCCCGCTGCTCTCGACGGTCCTCAACGAGAAGACGTTCGTCATCGTCGACGAGGCCCACCGACTGGAGGAGCGGGTTCGTGACCTCCTCTCGGATAGGGTCGGCCGTGACACCATCAAGCGAGCCCGGAACGACTGTCACGCCATCGTCTCCCGGGCGAACCAGACCCACGAACACCAGCAGCAGGTCAAAGACCGACTCGCCAGTCGCGAGGTACCCCTGGAGGCCGTCGAGCGGGCCAGAGACTTCTACGACGACGTCCTCGGGTGGGTAGACGACCGCGTCGACGCCTACTTCGACGAAGAACTGGGCCAGGGTTGGCGAACAGAGGGTCCAGAGGCCTTCCCGGAACACAACCACGAGATACCCCTGCGGGACCCCGAGACGGTCGAACGCGACGAACTCTCGGTCTGGGCCGAGCGGGAGGGATACGACGGCGGGATCTGGCGGTCGCTCTCACAGGTCGGCGCCGCCGTCGAGGACGCAATCGACGACCTCGGGATCACCCGACAGCCGGTCTGTGCCGCCGTCGGCGTCATCATGAAGCGGTGGTGGGACGGCGACCACGCCACCGCGCTCCGGGAGATCGAACTCGAGGAATCGCGAGCCGACCCCAGGGGCGTCGACCAGCCCTGGGAAGCCGCTTACACGGCTGGACTCGTCCGATTCGAGTGTATGCCGGGGGAAGCACTCAGAGAAGTCTTCGACGCCCTCGGCGGCGGCGTCCTGATGAGCGCTACGCTCGAACCGCTCGACGTCTTTGCTGAAGTCGACGGCCTGGAAGCACTCCGTGCTGCTAATCGCCCGGTCGTCGAGCGGTCCTACGAACTCCCGTTTCCGGAAGAGAACCGGGCCAGCTGGATAGTCGACGCCGAGCCATTCACGGCGAGAAACCGGGGTGACCCCGACGAGAACGCCAGTCCGGCGAGCTGGAACCTGACTCGCGACGAGTACGGCCACGTCCTCCGGACGCTGGCCAGGTCACCGGGTAACGTCATGATCGCGATGCCGAACTACCGGGAGGCTGCCTGGGCCGGCGCCTACTTGAAGGAGGTCGTCGACAAGCCGGTGCTCGTCGACGAGAGTTCGACGAACGAGACGACCGACGCCTTGCGGGAGGAGTTCGTCGACGGCGACGGGAAGGTCCTGGTGACGAGCACTCGGGGTACCCTCACCGAGGGTGTCGACTACGACGGCGACAAACTCCACTGCTGTGCGGTGGTGGGGATCCCGCTGGTCAACATCGGCTCGCCACGGGTCAAGGCTACCCGGCGTGCCTACGCCGACGCCTTCGGCGAGGAGAACGCCTTCGAGTACGCCCTGACCGTCCCGGCGGTTCGGCGGGCCCGCCAGGCGATCGGCCGGGTCATCAGGGGATTCGACGAAGTCGGGGTACGCGTGTTCGTCGGCAACCGGTACGCCCCCGGCGCCCGCCACAGCGTCCACCGGTACCTCTCGCCGAGCGAGCAGGAGGAGTTCGTCCGGATGACCCCGGAGTTCCTCGAGGGCAAACTCGACCGGTTCTGGTCCTCGCGAGCGGTCGAGTAACCGGTCGGTAACTTCACAACGGAAAGACTATGTGTCGGCAACGGTGTCGTACAGGAGATGCCCAGCTGCCAGAACTGCGGGGGATTCGTCACAGAACGGTACGTACGGGTATTTACGCCGGAGGGGTTCGACGACCCTCGCGTCTGCCCGAACTGCGAGGACAAACTGCGGGATGGCGCTGACGTGCGAAAGGCCCGGTCGTCGCGACGCTAACCGACGGCTATCCTCCTCACCGCTTTTCGACGGATACACGGAGCCCGACCGGCTAGCTTCTGGCATGGATATCGAGGTCGAGCCGGTCGAAGACATCGACGACGCGGCCGTTCCCGCCGGCGTCGACGCGCCGGAGTACGTCCTCTACGGCGGGAAGGGCGGCGTCGGCAAGACGACGATGGCCGCCGCGACGGCCCTGGCCAGCGCCAGGGACGGCACGGCGACGCTCGTCGTCTCGACGGACCCCGCTCACTCGCTGGCCGACACGCTGGAGACCGAGATTCCGGACGAACCGGCCCGCATCCGGGAGGACGTTCCGCTCTACGCCGCCGAGATAGACCCCGAAGCGGCGCTGGCCAGGGGGCCGTTCGGTGACGATGGCGCGGCGACGAATCCGCTCGCTGGACTCATGGGCGACGACGTCGCAGACCCCTTTTCCGGGTCGATGCCCGGCACGGACGAAGCAGCCGCGATGTGGCTGTTGCTCGAATACCTCGACGACGAGCGATTCGACCGCGTGGTCGTCGACACCGCGCCGACGGGCCACACGCTCAGACTCCTCGAACTGCCGGAGATGCTGGATTCGATGGTCGGCAAGATCATTCAGCTCCGGGAACGCCTCGGCGGGATGATGGAGGGTCTTTCGGGGATGTTCGGCCAGAGTGGCGAGGACCAGGCCGACCCCGAGGAGGGCGTCGACGACCTGCAGGAACTTTCGGCGCGCATCGAACGACTCCGTGCCGTCCTGACCGACCCCGCACGGACCGACTTCCGGGTCGTGATGGTGCCCGAGGAACTCTCGGTCCTCGAATCGGAGCGGCTGCTCGACCGCCTGGAGAACTTCGGTGTGCCGGCGGGAACGGTCGTCGTTAATCGGGTTCTCCAGGACCCTGCCGACGTCGCTGACGTCGAGACCGACTGGTTCGTCGCGCCGGACCACGAAAACTGCGAGTTCTGTGCCCGCCGGTGGGACGTCCAGCGTAGCGCCCTGGAGCGGTCACAGGACGTCTTCCGGGGCCACGACGTCCGTCGAGTCCCGCTCTTCCCGCAGGAAGTCAAAGGTGAGAAACTGTTGCGCGTCGTGGCGGCCTGTCTCGAGTCCGACTGAGAGAAGAATCTACGCGACCTTGCGGTAGAGTCGGTACGCCAGATCCCGCAGGTCGTCGGGAAGGAATCTACTGAGGATCATCAGCTTCGCCACTCTGCCGACGGGATAGCGGGCCTTCGGGTCGGTCGCCTCGGCCGCGTCGTGGATCACCATCGCCACGCGCTCCGGGTCGGCGGCGATGGGTGCCGACCCGCCGACGACGCTGGCGTCTTCGAGGGTGTCGTATATCCAGCCGTAGACGTCCGTCCGGCGGTCGAGTCCCTCCGTGAGTTCGTCCTCGTAGCGCTCGGTGAACTCCGTCGCGACCGGTCCGGGCTCGACGAGGACCACGTCGACGCCGAAGCCGTCGACTTCGCCCCGTAGCGCGTCGCTCACGAACTCCAGGGCCGCCTTCGAGGAGCTGTAGGCCCCGGTGCCGGGTGCCGACACCCGGCCGGAGACGCTGGAGACGTTGACGATGGTCCCGTCTTCCTGGTCTCGCATGTGGGGCAAGACGGCCCGAGTGAGGCGGTGGGGTCCGTAGACGTTGACGTCGAACTGCCGGTGGAGTTCGTCGGCGGGGATGTCCTCCATCGGGCCGTACTGGCCGTAGCCGGCGTTGTTGACGAGACAGTCGATCGTACCTTCCTCGTCGACGATACGTTCGACGACACGCTCGATGTCATCGCCGCTTGTCACGTCGAGCGTGTCGGTCCGGCAGCCTAGTTCCGCGAGGTCGGACAGGTCTGTCTCGTCGCGGCTCGTGGCGTACACCGTCCACCCCTCCTCGTGGAACAGGCGGGCCGTGGCGTTCCCGATGCCCGACGAACAGCCCGTGATCAGGACCGTCTCGTCTGTCATGTCCGGCGAATCGGGTGCTGGGGTGTTAACTTCCGGCGATCGGGTTCGAGAGTCAGTGATGCTGGTGCGCAGGGAAACAGCCAGAAAGCCCCACCCGTGTCGGCTGCTCGGCCAAGCCACGTGGGGAGGGACTGAAAGGGGCGACCGTTTCGGCGAACCCGGACGACGCAAGCACTGCAGGCGAACGAAGTGAGCCTAAGCGCGCAGCGAGTCCCGGGAGCCGAAACGGTCGGGGCTTTCAGCTGTTTGCGGACGTTGTCGTCGCTACCAATCGAATCGCTCGCATTGCTTAGTCCAGTTCGCGCTTGACTTCGTCGGCGTAGCTGTCAGCCAGCCGGGTCGGCTCCGGGAGCTTGTACCCTGCAGAGCAAGCTTCAGCCAGATCAGCCGACGTCTCGGCGCTCAGTCGATGCCCGGGACTCACGTACACCGGGTTGATGTGCCGATTCCCGGAGTCGAACTGCCGCGTCTGGACGGCGTATCCGATCGTCGTCCCGTCGGGAGCCGTCACGTCTTCGTTGGACTGGATGGCGACCCGCCGGCCCGCCTTCATGGGGTCGCCCAGCGACTCGACCGGCGTTCCGCAGAGCAACTTCTTTGCCACCCCGAGACTCGGCAGGTCCAGCGTAACCCCGACGTGGGTCGCCAGGCCGGCTTCGCGGAAGTGGATCCGACCGCTGCCGTCGAAGAACGCCACGTCGGGTTCGGATTCCAGGGCCTCGAAGGCCGCGAGGATGGCTCCTCCTTCCCGGAAGCTGAGCAGGCCCGGGATGTATGGAATCTCCGTCGGAACGACGGCAGAAGCACGCTCGATCACTTCGCCGTCCCGGAGGACGACGATGGCGCTGACGGCGTTGCCGTCGTGGAAGGCCTGGTCGACGCCGGCGACGAGGGGCTGGTCGTCGGGTTCGACTAGGCGTTCGTCACCGCCGGTCGTCTCCGCCGTCTCGACCCCCTCGCAGGCCGTCTCTGGGTCGAAGTCGATGTCGTCGGTGAAGATTGCTTCGCTGGCGATGTCCCGCTGGAGTTGTTCCATCTCCTCGCGTGAGAGGTCCGCGCTGGGAAAGAAGCGAGACCGCATTTGGTGAGGTCAGGTTACCCGGGCCGATATGGTTTTTGTATGGTCGAGCCGGAGCGTACCTGCGACTAACGAGACAGATCCGACGAGTACCGTGACGACGAAAGGATCGAAACTGGCGTCAGAAGTCCACGATAGTGTGGTCCTCTGCGCGCCAGGAGTCGGCGCTCCCCGACCAGCTCACCGAGAGTGCCCCGGGTCCGTTGAGCGAGACGCTCAGACAGCAACTCGGGACGTTGAACGGGTTCCACGTGTGGACGAAGTCAGAGTACACGGTGGCCGACGTGTACCCGACGTTTCGCTTCCGCATGGTGATACCCATGCCCGTCGTCGTCGACCCGTCACCGTAGAGGTAGTTCTCCTCGAACGCTTTGTCGTCGAAGGTCGCCTCGAAGCCGTACTGGTTCGTATCCTCCTTCTGGATGAAGTCACCAGTGTGGGTGGTGTCCGGAAGCGTCTGAAAGACGGTGTCGCTGTACGAGATCGAGATACCGTCGTTCGGACCGGCGGTGTCTATCGGCTGGACGTCGGGACTCAAGTCCATTCCCAGGAACGAGTAGTACTCGTCGTCATCCATGGCGTAGACGCCCAGGTCCATCTCACCTGCTTCGTCCTTGGGGTGATCGATCGTATCCTGCGTGGAGACGCCGTCGTCGGACTTCTGGACCGGCAACGAACTGACGGTTCGGCTGTACGGGACGCCGTGCCTGTCGAGGAGGGCATAGGCTCTGTCGAACTTTCCGTTGTGGAGGAGCTTCTTGACGGCAGTCCGGATACCGTGCTCGGCGGCCGTCGAGTCGCCGCCACGTGCAGCCGCGTGACCCAGCGGAAGGCTGGCGGCCGTGAGTGCGATGCCACAGGATCTGAGGATTTCTCTTCTCCTCATACATACTGTATTATTGTAACCAATAATAAAAACAAAAGAACAGGAAAATATTGAATAAAAGGTGTGTGAGATGGACCTATCTGTGTTCGGCTCGCTACGCATCAGGTCTTACTTGTTCTGCCAGGAGGGGAGTCTCGGCCTGCTTAGAAGGGACCGCGGCCGCCTGGTCCGCCGGGACCGCCCGGGCCACGACCGCCGGAGCCAAACTGGAGCTGCCGGGGACCGCGAAGACCCTGCCGCCTCAGGTACTCGCCGTAGAGGAGACCGAGCACCAGCCCGGAGAGGTGTGCGGCGTGGGCGACGTTGCCCATGATAGTCGCAGTCGAGAAGACGCCAACCAGCGACAGGCCGGCGTAGCCGATAGTTAGTACCCA
The DNA here is from genome assembly GCA_964523745.1 of uncultured Halobacteriales archaeon. Classification (GTDB taxonomy): domain Archaea; phylum Halobacteriota; class Halobacteria; order Halobacteriales; family Haloarculaceae; genus CAZGAX01. Next base: position 17,452 of record CAZGAX010000041.1, read on the forward strand.
CAGCGGGATTGGCAGAATGAAGTAGAGGTACACCTTGAGGTTCGGCGCCAGGACTGTCAGCACGCCCATAATCCCCATGATAGCGCCGCTGGCACCGAGGACACCGGCCGTGGGGTTCCCGATGGCCAGGCCGGTGAGAATCTGACTGAGGCCGGCGACGGTACCCGTGACGATGAACAGGACAGCGAACTTCTTCGACCCGATCTGGCGTTCGAGCACCGGGCCGAAGAAGTACAGCACGATGCTGTTCCCGGCGATGTGATACAGGCCGCCGTGGGCGAAGATGGAGGTGAACCACGTCCAAACGTACTCGACGTTGGCCGGGTGCAGGACGAACAGCACTTCCCAGAGGTCGTATTGACCGCCTACACTGGCATCGAACAGCACCGGCACGACGATGAACTGCAAAAAGAACGTTACCCAGATGATTCCGAGGAAGGCGTAGGACATGTTCCCCCGGAAGTAGCCCAACCAGCCGCCGAGCGACCGGTCGAGTTTCGACCCGACGCGGCTGGTGATACCGCCCGAGGAGTCACTGTTCTGGACGGAGTCGTCGAAGCCGCTGTCGAATACGCCGCCGGGGTCGCCCCAGTTCTCGAGCCCCGGGCAGTCGTGCGCCTCCGGCAGGCGGTGTTCGGAACAGTACGTCCCCCCGCAGTGCCGGCATTGGTACGGCATGTTTTCCTGCTTGCCGCACACGTCACACGTCGACATTGGGGGCCCTTAGAGGGGGGCCTGCAAAGGGATTGTGTTCGCGGTACCGGCTAGCAAACTTTGGTAAATGGCCCCATGACGGCACTCAGAACGACGAAAACGGCCAGATAGCCCGACGCCCCTTTCGGTCCTCCGTATCGGCAGTTTCGCCAAGCTTTGTGGGTGGGGCTGAAAGGGGCGTCGGGCTATCTGACTGTTCGCGGTTGCGGTCACAGCGATCTAAACTGCACCTCCATCCCATCGTCCGACAGAGCGAAGTGTGAAGCACCGATACCAGGAATTGTGCAGGAGTTCGAGCGCAAACAGCTCCTCGAACGGATCGACCGGGAGGGAGCCACCGTCGGCGCGTCCATCCCCGACCGCATCGAGGTCCAGGGAGAGGAACTCGACCTCCAGTCGTTCGTCTTCGAGACTCGCAAGCGGGACGTCGTCCCCGAGAGCGAACGCGACAGGGTCGAACGGGCCAAGAAGAACCTCCGGCGCGAACGCCTCCAGCGCCGCCAGCGGATAGAGGAGGGGGACGTCTCCAGGGAGGAAGGCGAGCGACTCGCGGACTCCATCGTCGGCATCGACCGGGCGCTGAACGCCCTCGAACAGCTCGGGACCGTCGACCTGGAGCGGGAAGTCCAGGCCAAGGAGGCGGCCGACCAGAAACGCTGGACGAAGTTCCTCAAGAAGGCGCTCGGCCGGGCCGACGAGGACTCGGGGATCGGCGCCGGGAGGGGGCGATGAAACAGCTGAAATTCCTCTGGAGGCAGGAACGATGAGCCGCAACGAGGAGGTCGCGGGACTCCTCGAAGAGTTCGCGGACCTCCTCGAGGCCAAGGACGTAGACTACAAACCCCGGGCATACCGCGACGCTGCCGAGAGCGTCCGGGGCCATCACCAGCCGATCGAAGACCTGGCGGCGGACGGCCAGGACACCGTCGCCGAACTCGACGACGTCGGCGACGCCATCTCCTCGAAGATCGTCGAGTACTTCGAGACCGGCGAAATCGAGGAGCTAGAGGAACTTCGAGCGGAGATTCCCGTCGACATGCGGGAACTCACCAGCGTCGAGGGCGTCGGGCCGAAAACCGTCAAGAAGCTCTACGACGCGCTGGACGTCCGGACGCTGGACGACCTCGAAGCGGCGGCCGAGGCCGGCGAGATACAGGAGGTCAAGGGCTTCGGCGCGAAGACCGAGCAGAACATCCTCGACAACGTTGCGTTTGCCAGGGAAGCCCACGAGCGACAGTTACTCGGCGAGGCGCTGCCCCGTGGCGAGGACGTCCGAGAGTACCTGTCGGACGTCCCGGCAGTCGAGGAGGCCAAATTGGCGGGGTCGATCCGGCGGTGGGAGCCGACCATCGGCGACGTGGACGTCCTCGTGGCCAGCGACGACCACGAGGCGGTCGTCGACGCATTCACCGACTGGCCGCAGGCCGACGTCGTCATCGAGGCCGGGACCAACAAGGCCAGCGTCCGGTCGAACGACGTCCGGGTGGACCTGCGAGTGGTCGTCCCGGAGGAGTTCGGCAGCGCGCTCCAGTACTTCACCGGCAACGTCGACCACAACGTCGCACTCCGGAACATCGCTATCGATCGCGACCTCAAGATGAACGAGTACGGGATGTTCGACGTGTCTGGCGTCGACGACCCCGAGGCCGGCCAGCGAGTCGGCGAGCGGGTGGCCGGCAACACCGAGGAGAGCATGTACGAGGCGCTGGACCTGCCGTGGATGTCGCCGGAACTGCGGCAGAACCGCGGCGAAATCGAGGCCGGCCAGGAGGGCGATTTGCCCGATCTCCTCGAAGAGGGAGAGGTCAGGGGCGACCTGCACGTTCACACCGACTGGTCTGACGGCGCCGCAACGCTGGAGGAGATGGTCGAGGGCGCTGCGGCCTTCGGTCACGAATACGTCTCGATCGCCGACCACGCGACGGGCCCAGGAATGGTCGGCGGCGTCGGCCTCTCTGACGACGAACTCCGCGACCAGATCGACCGGATACGTGAGGTCGACGAGCAGTTCGACGTCGAGGTGCTGGCGGGCGTCGAGGCCAACATTGGCGCTGACGGCGAGATTTCGGTTGCCGACGACGTGCTTGCGGACCTCGACTGCGTCGTCGCATCGCCACACTCGGGTCTCGACGGGGACGGCACCGACCGACTGATCGCGGCGGCCGAACACCCGGAGGTCGACGTCATTGGCCACCCGACGGGCCGACTGTTGAACCAGCGATCCGGCCTCGACCTGGACGTCGAACGCCTCGCGGCGGCCGCTGCCGAGCACGACACGGCACTCGAAATCAACTCGGACCCCAGGCGTCTGGACCTCGAGGGAAGCGCGGTCCACCTGGCGATCGACGCCGGCGCGACCGTCGCCATCGACACGGATGCCCACCGGCCGTCGAACTACCACCTCCTCCGCTACGGGATCCACACGGCACGGAGGGGCTGGGCCGAACGGGGCGACGTTCTCAACGCTCGTGACGTCGACGGACTACGGGACTTTCTCGACTGATTCGTCCGGCAATGACTCGCCTGCTCCTCGACGTGATGTTGGGCAAGCTCGCGACCTATCTCCGGATGTGTGGCTACGACGCCGCCTACGCCCTGGACCGGGACGCCGAGGCCGACGCCGAACTTCTCGACTGGGCTGGCGCCGAAGACCGGACCGTCGTGACCCGGGACCGCAGCCTGGCCGAGACGGCACCCGACGCCCTGCTCGTTCGCTCGAAGGACGTCCGGGACCAGCTGGCCGAACTGGGGGATGACCTGGACCTGCACCTCGCGGACCCGCCGGTGCGGTGCAGCCAGTGCAACGGGGCGTTGACGCGGGTCGACCCCGACGAGCCGACGCCGGACTACGCCCCCTCGACCCCCGAAACTGCCGTCTGGCGCTGTGCAGCCTGCGGCCAGCACTTCTGGCGGGGCAGCCACTGGGACGACGTCGCGGCGACGCTCGCCGCCATCCGGAACGCCGATGTAACCCCCTCCCGTAGCGACGACCGATGACTCTCTCGGAGGAGGCCGAGAACCGCCTGGCCGACGTCGTCGAGCTACAGCCGACGAAAAACGCCGAACTCCAGGACCGGTGGGACATGGAGAGCGGCAGCGAGGTCCACCAGTACCTGGAGTCCGAACTCAAGGAGTACTACTACCGCGACGACGACTCCTTCATCTGCGCGACGCCGGAAGCCGTCGAACTGATCACCGGCGAGCCTGCCTCGGAGGGCGACCGTACCATCACGGTCTCGACACTCCAGGCGGCCGCTATCGACGTCCTGCCCGACCACGACGACGAGCCACAGAGCGTCGTGGCCACGCTTCACGCCCTCCGGGACGCCGGCGAAGACCCGACCGTCGACGAGGTCCGGTCGGCGCTACACAGCCTCACCGACAAGGGCGTCGTCGAGCGCGTCAAGAAGACGGTTCCGACCTTCCGGCTGGCACTGGAACGCGACGCCATCAAAGTGGCCGTGCCAGAGGAAGCGTAGACGGAGCCCGGCCGATACTCACTTCTCCAGCCCTGGCCGTCGACGCCGTCGCTGTCTGGCAAGTAGTTGCTTGACGCCGGCGCCCGGGCCACCCTCGATCGGCCACCCTCCCTGGCGCCAGACCGGTGGCTCCGGTTCGAACGACGAGCAGGCGTGGCGACACTCTGCGGCCGTCTGGCGTCGGTCCTTCGCCACACAGAAGGGTCGAAACCCGGTTTCGTCGGCTGTCAGCCGAAAGTGACGACAGTCGGGCCGCATCGACTCGACGTAGGCCCGCCAGCCCCTGGCGTAGGCCCGCTCTGCTATCTCTCGGCGCTTGTCTGCCTTCCACTCGGGGTCTGCGTACTCGAAGCGGGCAGCGCTGGCGTCGTATTTCCCGCCGTCGGGCCGTTCGAGGATGCGCGTCCCCGGTGCTTCGGGGTCCAGCGTCCGGGGATGCCAGGCGATTTCGGCTGCGTCGGGTCCCGACGCCGTGGGATCGACGGCCAGAATGCCGGCTTCGACGGGGACGTCTTCGAGCAATGCTGGCTCGACGACGTCGCCCGTCGCGGCGGTGGCGATCCACACTTCGTCGGCCAGACCGAGGGCGACGTCTCGCTCGATCTGTGGTTGGAGGTCGCGAGCGGCGCTGGCGTCGAGGTCCGGCTTGTTCTCGATGGCGACGATCCGTTCGATCCAGTCCGGATACTCCCACTTTCGACGGAGTTCGATGCGTCCGTTCGTCCCCCGCCGCCGCTCGACGACGCCGCGGTCGGCGGCCTGGTGGACGGCTTCGCGGACGTACCGCCAGGGATACCCCGGGTCTGGCAGGGCGTCCTGGTACCAGGCCCACTCTGCCGGGGCGTTGCGGACGACGTGCAGCAGGTCCGAGTCGAGTGCGTCGGCGCCAAAGTTCGCCCTGGCCCGGAGGCCTTCGGGGTCGCACTCGACGACGATGGTATCCCATCGGCGGCCTCGGGTGCCGAGCTGGCGGGCGACGATCCTGGGCTGGTCGTCGTCGCCGTCCGGCGGCCAGTGGCACTCGGTCCACTGGCAGACCTGCAGTTCGAAGCCGAACTCGCTCCGGGCGGTCACGTGGTAGGCTGGGCGACGGGGCTTGAAAAACACACCGGCGATGCGCCCTCTCGCCGGAACCTAGCCCACGTACTGCATCGAGTACATCCCGATGGACCAGACGCCGTTCGAATCCTTGCCGTCGACCGGCACGTACTGACTCACTCCGCTACGGGCCGGCAGGAAGTCGGCGTGGTGCATCCCCGCCTCGTTCCAGGTGCCGTCCTCTTCGCTCGCGGCGACCGTCGGCGAGGTTTCAAGCTTGCGCTCCTGGTACTCATCCGCCGAGAGCTTCGTGATGCGGTAGGGGATCAGCTTCCGGCCGTAGGTGGGATCACGGACTTGCCGGAAGACGTCGACGCCGTCGTCGTGGACGATAGGCCGGCCGCCGGGGCGCGAGTCGGTGTCGTGGGTGATTGGGCTCTCCGGGTGTTCGGTCCAGTCGGCGCCGAGGAGCGAGTTTGCGGTGAACAGCCGGAGGTAGTAGCCCGCCCTGTAGTCGTCGTAGTCCTCGAACGTGAGGTAGACCGTGCCGTCGCGTTCCCAGACCGTCGCGTCGGCGGAGAGGTTCTGGGCGACGTTGCTGATGGTTTCGGTGACGCGCCACGTTCGCGGAAAGTCGACGGCCTCGTAGATCTCGATCTGCGAGTGGCTGGTACCGAGACTGGGGATCATGAGCCAGCGGCCGTCGCGCCGGAAGACCATCGGGTAGGAGTAGACGCGTTCTTCGTCCTGGAGAGCGAGTCCCTGGAACGTCCAGTTCAGGAAGTCGCCGCTGGTGGCGTACCCGATGTCCTGGGCCTCGCTGCCGTGTTTGACCTCGAAGAACATGTAGGCGCGACGGTCGGTCCAGGCGACGAACGGGTCGGCAAAGGAGTAGGCCTCCATCGAGTCGACGGTGTCTGCCGTGAGAACGGGGTTGTCGATCGACGACGCGGGCCGAATGACAGGGCCGCGGGCCGGCCAGTAGCTCTTGACCGACTGTGGGACGTCGCCGTCGGGCTGCCAGTCGCTCTCGACGGCGGCCGCTTCCTCGCCGCCGACCGGCCCGGTGTCTCCCTCGTCGGGGTCGTCGCTCGCCGACCCGAACAGCGGCGTGTTACACCCGGCCAGCGCTGACGCTGCGAGCGCGCTGCTGGCCAGAACGGCCCGTCGCGTCCGTTTCACCGTCTCCCTCCCGCGTCCTGGTACTTCGCTTCCGCGTCCTGAGTTCGCGTCCGGCGGGGGCGAGGCCGGGCAGTCGGGTGGCGGGTCATGTCTGGGTAGCCTCGGCAGAGGCCTCCGTAACTATACAGCGCTTTTACAGTGATAGACCGGGTAAGGCGTCTGTGACGGGGCTGTCAACTCGGCTAAGCCGTCTCTTCACTCGGAGGGGAGAGGAGGAATGGAGATCGGCCGCTACCCGGCAGTCCTCGAGAGCCCGGGGTGGACCGCTTGCGTTCGCCGTTCCGGCGCCGTCGCTACCCTTCGTCGAGCAGGTCGTCGAGGTACTCGTGTGCTTCTTCGAGTATCTCCCGTGGGCCGTCCTGGGTGACGGTGTTGATGGCCTGCTCGTAGTCGCGCCACTGCAGGTCGCGGTGCTCGTTGGACAGCTCTGCCGACGCCTCGAAGGACTTGGCGACGAACAGGTGGACCGTCTTGTGGATGGTGTTGCCGTTGGCTTCGAACACGTAGTCGTAGTCTTCACGGAAGCCGTCTAACAGCCGGAAGTCCTTGATTCCGGCCTCCTCTTTCACTTCGCGGATGGCGGTCTGCTGGAGTTCCTCGTCGCCCTCGACGCCACCCTTGGGGAATTCCCAGTCCCCGGGGCGGCTCTTGAGCAGCAGGTACTCCCGCCGGCCACGCGTATCGCGAAAGAGGATGGCTCCCGCGCTCGTGGCCTCTATCATTACCGGAATGTATTCAGCCACCGTTTAAGAGAATGTCGGAGCACGCGAGCCAAAGCGAACACGTTTTTGGCCCTCGCTCCGTTCGCTTTCGGTATGCCATTCGTCACGACCCTTCGACTCGCCAGCGGCGACCGGAACCGTCTCGAAGCGGTCGTGAACGACATCAAAGAGACCGCCGCGCGGAAGGGGGCCGAACTGAAGGGGCCACACCCGAAGCCACCCGAGGACTACCGGGTGCCGCTGCAGAGCCGGCTGGCACCCGGGGAAGCTCGTGACACCTGGAACTACTCTGTCTACGTGCGCGTGCTGGAGATCGTGGGCCACGACGAGTTCGCACGGAGCGTGGCTCAGCAGGACTTCCCCGACAGCATCCACGTGACTGCGGACATCGAGCAAGTCCGACAGATGGGCGAGTGAAGCCGGGTTTTCGTTGCTGACTCTTTCTGGACCCGCTGGCTACAGGATTCGGTTGCTGCTGATATTACCGGGACTGCAATGACGACGAAAGCCCTCGGCCCGCTGGCTCACGGCTCCCTGCGGTCGCCGTTCACCTTTCCGAGACTCTCACTCCGTTCGAGTCTCGCTCTTGGCGGTCGGAGAAGCGGATATCCTCGCTCCGCTCGGAAAGGGCCGATTCTCCGACTCCGCTCACTTCGTTCGCCGCCAGCGAGGTGAGGGCTTTCTTCGTCGTAGCGGAGGCGGTGCCGTCGATAATTCAATCACCACACATCGATCAGAGCCGGAGTTAAGGGCGTTGGCGG
>CAZGAX010000042.1:0-25176 GCA_964523745.1 uncultured Halobacteriales archaeon
TCTCGTCGGCGCTGTACCACGAGTTCAACATGCGGACGTTCGCGCCGAAGAACCTCGAGACGTTCCGGTTCGTCTGAACGCATTTACGTCTGTTTTGCTCGCTTTGACAACGCCCACAGGGTGCTTAACCGTCTCGGCATCCAAAATTTCGCATGGCGACGGTGGCAACCATTAGTGTGCCAGCCGATTCCTTTCCACTGGGTACCGTCTTCGCCGACTTTCCGAACGTCTCGGTCGAACTGGAACGGATCGTCCCGACGGAGCACGCCCTCATCCCGTACGCCTGGGTCTCGGGAGCCGACGAAGACACGATCGAACGGATCGAGTCGGCGTTTCGGGACCATCCGGACGTGCATGGGGTCTCCATGATCGACGAGGTGTCGGGCGATTTCCTCCAGCGCATCGAGTGGATGCCGGAGTACGACGGCATTCTTCGGGCAATCCACGACGCCGACGTGAGCCTCCTGGAGGGAGTCGGGGCGGGCGACGAGTGGGAGTTCAAGATCCGGAGCACCGAACGTGGCGGCATTGCCACCTTCCAGCAGGCTTGCCGCGACCTGGACATTCCCGTGACGGTCCAGTCGGTCCACCAGTTATCCTGTCGTGACCGCGAAGCTGTCCTGGACCTGACAGATCCCCAGCGGGAGGCGCTGGTGCTGGCCTACGAGCGCGGCTACTTCGACACGCCGCGCCGTGCCACGCTGGGGGAAATCGGCCGTGAGTTGGGAATCACGCGTCAGTCCCTCGCCTCCCGACTTCGGCGGGGCGAGCGACGATTGATCGCCGGTACGCTCGTCGGGCCGTAACCGGGACGTATCCGCTTATAGGTGTCCTACGTAGTAAGGGGTCAGTCCTACGCCGGTCGAAGGAGTGGGGGACAGTTGAGCCATGTCCGACAGCGACGAAGATTCTACCGCTTCGCACGACGCCCCCTCGGCCACCGACCCGTTCGTCGCTGGATCGTCCCCATCGACACTCCCGGTTGTGGGGGCCCGCTCGTTCGCCGAACTCGAATACAGCCCTGCGGAAGCAGCCTACCGGGCGCACTACGACCTGGCGCGAGACTCACCGTCCGAGGCGGTGGTCCACGCGGTCGCCGCAGTAGTCGACGCCCCTGTCGACGAACTCGAACCGCTCTATTCGACCGTGGACAGTGAAGCCCTCGACGCAGTGTTCGACCCGTCGTACGGCGGCACACCAACCATCGCCCAGGTGACTTTCTCCTACGAGGGAACTACGGTCACCGTTTGGAGTTCCGGCGTGATCGAGGTAGAACCGTGAATCGAATGGCTGCCACGTAACTGGGTCACGTAACTGGGGAGCGGTCAGTCGTCCCCGACTACTTCGGCGGGGTCGACCACCTCTCCCGCCTCGGCGTCGACGCCCACCTGGTCACATCGGTCGACCAGCGGACAGGCCTCCGGGTCGTCCAGGCAGGCTGGCTTTCGGGCCGTGCAGTATTCCCGGCCGAACTGGATCATCGCGGTGTGGCCGAATCCGCACTTTTCACCCGGAACGTCCCGTTCGAGGTGTTCCCGGACCGTCTCGTGGTCGGCGTCAGCGGGCGCCAGGCCCATCCGCCGGGTGATGCGGTGGACGTGGGTGTCGACGGGGAAGACGCCGTGCTGGCCCCCGGCAAAGAGGAGGACGCAGTCGGCGGTTTTCGGCCCGACGCCCTTCACGTCGAGGAGCGTCTGGCGAACGTCAGCCGGGTCGCCCTCCCGGACGAACTCGTCGAACGCCGCCGAGGAGCCGAATTCGTCCAGGACCCACTCAGCCGCGCCGACGATCATCTCGGCCTTCTGGTTGTAGAGCCCCGCCGGTCGGATAGTTTCGGCCAGCGTGGCGTGGTCGGCGTCGGCGAGAGTGGCAGCGAGGTCAGAATCGGCCGTGGCATACCGGTCGACCAGTGCGTCGAAGGCCGGCTGGCTGGCCGCGTCGGAGGTGTTCTGGCTCAAGATCGTTCGGACGAGGCAGTCGAAGGCGTCCCGGCCGCCGTACGTCTTCTGCCAGTAGAGTTCGCCCAGGCGGTCCACGACGGCCTCGGCTCGGGTGCCGGCTGTTGCCGGGTCGAACGTCGCCGCCTTGCCCCCGCCGGCGCTTCCGCCGCTGATGTTCCGGGCCGGCTCCGGGTCGTCGCTCATCCTGGTTTGTTGTTCGGGGAGGACAGCCTACGAGTGTTTCGCTGCTAGGTGATTCTGACAGTGCCGTTCCCGACGGCAGAGTACGACCACGAACTCCGCTCATCGTCACACCAAACACTCATTCCGGAACCGACCGAACACCAGAATCGATGCCCGAGCCGCCCGAGAAGGTCTACGGCGACGTCGCCGCCGAGTTCGCAGAGGTCACTGCCCTCGACGAACTGCCCGACGAATTCCTCGCCCTCCTCGATTCGTTCGTCGAGAGCGTTCCCGGCGACACCGTCCTGGACGCCGGCTGCGGCCCCGGCCGGGACAGCGCCTACTTCCACGACCAGGGGCTCGACCCCGTCGGCGTCGACGTCGCCGACGGGATGCTCGACTACGCCAGGGCCCACCAGCCCGGCCGGTACCTGAAGATGGACATTCGGTCCCTCGGCTTCCCGACCGGTCACTTCGACGGCGTCTGGTGCCCGGCGTCGGTGTTCTTTCTCCCGATGGAGGGCATGGAGACGGCCCTCGCGGAATTCGACCGGATCCTCGAACCCGACGGCGTGGCCAGGATCGGGTTCAAACTGGGCGATGGCCCGACGGAAGTCGAGAAGTGGGGCACGTCGACGATGGAGTACCACGTCTCCGAGGACGAGGCCCGGTCGCTCCTGGCGGACGCGGGATTTCGCATCACGTCGATCACGGTCAACGAGGCGCCGGGCGGGTCGACGTTCGCGAACGTTCGGTGCGAGCCGGCCGCTCGTGACCGGGCCGAGTAGGTCGCCGCCTACCCGAGCACCTCGAACCCGGCGTCGTAGATGGCGGCGTGGACGTCGGCGTTCGTCACGTGGTCGTCGGCGACGAACTCGATGGCGTCGGCGTGGGGCGCGACCGAGACGCGCCGGACGCCGTCGACGGACTGGACGGCGCCGGCGATGCGCTCGGCACAGCCCTCGCAGGCCAGGCCACCGACGCAGACCCGTCTGTGGATAGTCATTGGTGTGGGTAGGCTGGCGAGCGGGAAAGTATTTTGGCGCAGTCAGGCGATTTCGAGGGTCAGCCGGCAGTCCGCACCGCCGGCCAGCGCGGCGACCAGGTCCCGGTCGAGGTCCCCGGCGGATGCGTCGGCCTCGACCACGACCGTCCGGTCGTCCACGTAGTCGCTGGTCCGGGCGACGAGGCTGCGGTCGCTGTCGAACGTGAGGTCGGGGTGGCCACGGCCGACGACGGTGGCGGTGTGGTTGTCGACCGACAGAGTCAACTCGATTGTCGCGTCGGCGTCCTGACAGGCCGCGACGAAGTCGTCGTCGAAGTCGGCGGGGGCGCGGTCGGCCTCGACGGCGAGGATGCAGTCGCCAGCGGGGGTGAGCCAGTCGTCGGTGGTGACCTCGAAGGTGCTGGCGTGGGTGGCGGAGACGTGCTCGTGGCCGGTGGCGTGGACGACCTCTTGCATACCCGAGCCTCTGCAGTCCGGGTACAAGAGCGGGCCGGAACAGGACGGACACCGGGGTCAATCCATCCGCCGCTCTTCGCCGACGCTGACGCCGACGTCGGTGCTGGAGACGTAGGCGGCGACGCGAACCCCGACGAGGCTGATGAGGATGCTCGCCAGGATGAACAGCGCGAGGTGCGAACCGGGGGTGAGCCGAAACCCCTCGATGGCGACCGGGCCGACGTCCATCGGCGGAATCGTCACCGGCTGGAACACGCCGGAGCGTTCGAGGAAGTACGCGGAAAAGCCCCGGATAGCGAGGCCGACCGCGATGGCCACGAACGGCAGATTGACGTAGGCGCTACCGATCTCGTCCTGTCGGATGAGTTCGTCCAGCAGGCGGCCGGCGCTGGCAGTCAGGGCGGCTGCGGTTAGCCAGGGCACTGCGTCGAAGGCAAAGCGCATCGCGAGGATGAACAGCCCTTCCTCCATCGGGTCGAGCGGCGAGACGCCGAGGGCGCCGGCGAACAGGCCGACGAGCGCCAGTCCCGTGGCGACGACGTAGGTGACCAGCGACACCTGGCCGGAGTACATCGCCTCGCGGATCTGGCCGGGCACCGACGCGAGGTAGGCGCCGACGCCCAGGCCCTTGTAGAGGAGGAAGACGCCGAGGGCTGCTGCGATGGCCCCGACGGCGACGGTCGGGCTGTCGGCCACCACGAGCAGCGCGGGGAAGGCGAGCAGTGCCGCCCCGACCGGGACGAGGACCGTTTTGCGCAACTCGGGGTCGCCCAGGAACTGCTTGAGGAGGTAGTACGTCGACTCGATGTCGCGGGCCTGGCGGACGACGACGCGGTCGACGGCGTCGACGCGAACTCGACTCTCGACGATGGGGACCAGCCGCTCGTCCTCTGCGCTGTCGGCCACCACGACGGCCGACTCGGGCTCGTACTCCTCGACGAGCTGGTCGACCTGTGAGGCGATTTCGCGGTCGGCCGACACGCGGTCACCGTGGCCGGCGACCACGGCGACGACCGCCTCCTCGCCGTCCGCCTCCAGGTCACGGGCCACGTGCAGCGCCTCCAGGAAGGCGTTGACCCGGCTGTCCTCCGGGTCGTCGACGCCGACGCTGGTGACCAGATCTTCGACGGCCTCGCTCCCGACGACGGGGAGGGCGGCGTCCGACAGCGGCTCGCCGCGGTGCAGACAGACGACCAGCGTGCTCACGGTGGAAACGAGACAGCCATACAATAAAAATCCTCACGACCGTCTGTCGCTCCGTCGGGGCCGCCGGGAGCGACCCGGGCCCCTGTCCGCACCTCAGTGCTCGACCATCACGTGGTCCCAGTAAGCCAGCGAGTACAGCCCGTCGCTCGGCCCGCCCTGCTTCATGAACCCGATGCCGCCGGCGCCGTACGCGTCGTCGTCACCGGTGAAGCTGGCGACCTGGCCCGCCGTCCCCTCGGCGTCGATGACGGTGACGGTGTGGTCGCCGCCGGTTCCCCAGTCGACCTCGACGCGGTACCAGTGGCCCTGGTGGTCGAGGTCGGCCTCGACGGACGCCAGTTCGACCGCGTCGCCCGGCATGGCGCCCGAGCCGTCGAACTTCAGCAAGCGGACCTCGCCGCCGTGGGCGTCGGCGTTGGGCATGCTGATCTCGACGGCGTACTTCTGGGTGCCGTCCCGGTCCTGGACGCCGTAGCAGAACCACGACCGGACCTGCGAGGCGTCCGCGGAATCGCTGTACCCGTAGAGGTAGTCGGTCTGGGTGTAGTAGACGGCCGTGTCGCCGGGTTCGGGGAGGTTGACCGGGTAGTAGCCCGAGTCGTCGTTGAAGCTGTACGTGTGGACGACGTCGTGGCCGTCGGTCGCGTCGCTGTAGGCCCCGAGGTCGTACGAGCCGAGGTACGGCGAGCCGTCGTAGCCCCCGACGTCGTCGGTGTCGACGAAGTAGGTGTTGCTGGCGTCGGGGCTGCTCTCGTGGGCGTCTTTGGTGTAGTCCGAGAGCCCGTCGTCACCTTCGAACGGGTCGACCACGTCGATCTGTGGGACGTCGACGTCGAACGTTCCGGTGGCCCAGAGCTGGTCGTCGACGTACAGTTCGAGGTCGACGTCGTACGTGCCGGTGCCGTTCGAGAACCAGGTGTTCGTGTCGGGGTCTATGTAGACGTCGCGTTCCTCGGATTCGAGGGTGCGGTCGGGGTACGTGTAGTCGGTCTCCCCGTCGATGGTCACCTCGTAATCCGTCACGTGGAGCGGCGTGTCGGCGTTGTCGTTCTCCACCTGGTGTTCCCAGCGGTCGAGGTAGTAGTCCCCGTCCGTCTCCTTGTAGATGTCGTACTTGTCGTTGGTCAGCAGCGGGTTGTAGTCGTCGAGGTGGACCGTATCCGAGTAGAACGTCCCGGAGCCGTCGTCGTAGCGCACCACGAGGTCCCAGTCGCCGGCAGCCGCGACGGCGTCGGAGCCGTTCATCTTCAGCTGGACCTTCTGGTCGCCGTCGTCGAGGTCCGAGGCGTATATCCAGTCGTAGTCTTCGAGGTTGCCACTGGGGTCGTAGAGGTCGACCTCGAGGTCCTTGTCAGAGGCGTCTTCTTCGACCTTGACGACGGCGTAGGTGTCGCCGTAGCCGTCCAGATTGGCGTCGATCCACCAGGAGACGTCGCCCTCGCTCGCCGTATCGGTCTCGTCGCCGGAACTACACCAGTCGTCGACCCATGACTTCACGGACGAGTCGACCAGGCTGGTGGTGTGGTTGTGGTAGATGAGGTTGTTGTCGGCGCCGTCGAGGTACGGACTCCAGGGATTGCAGTAAAACAGCGGGTCGAAAAAGCCCCGGACGGTGTGGTACCCGATGGACCCGTCGCTGGGCGTCTCGTCCGGCAGATTGAGTTCGTACAGCGGGTGGCCGGGGTCCGCGAAACACTGGACGGCGATGAACTGGCAGGCCTCGCCCGCCTCGAGCCAGTTGTTGTAGTCGTCACCGAGGCTGGCGTTGTAACAGCCGGGACAGACGCAGACGCCGTGGTTGGCGCCGTTCAGGCCGACGAAGTTTTCTATCCAGTCGTACCGGCCGAGGTCCTCGGCCCAGTACCGGACGCCGGTGACGCCGAGCGAGTGGCTGACCACGCTGACTGTCGCGGCGCCGGTCTGGCTCAGGACGTGCTGGACGAAGTCGTCGAGCTGGTCGCGCATTTCGACGTGGTTGTTCGTTCGGTCGTTGAACGAGACGGAGTAGAGTTCGTCGCCGTCCCACCCGTTCGAGAGCATGTAGTCGGCTATCTCCTCGAAATTGCACGCGTCACCGCCGTTGCCGTGGACGAACACCACCGGCGGGCCGTCGACGCTACCGCCGGAGACGCCGAAGTGCTCGGTCGCCCGCCAGCCGCCGTAGTACCCGCCGGCGTCCCAGGGCAGTTCGCTGTCGTCGGTCCGGGCCATGTCGCACTCGATGAGTTCCGGCCCGACGGCCGAGTAGCCCGCTGCACTCCCGCTCGTGGCTCCCAGCCCGACGCCAGCGACGGCGGCCGTCGCCCCCGCCTGCTGGAGGAACCGCCGTCGCTCGGGCCGGACGCTCGACGCCGCGGTCCCCACGTTGTCACCGTCCAGTTTCTCGCTGCACCACCGGACCCCTCGCCTGAGAGACTCTCTCGCGCCAGCTAGTACCATGGTACGCCTCCGATCAATTCGATCCAGGCTAAAAGTGGTGCAGGCTCACATCTTAACCTCCAGCGCAGCCGCTGTCGCGCGACGCTGCCGTCGAAGGCCAGGACGCACCTGGTCGAACCGTCACCCGGTCAGCCTGGACCCGGTAGTGGTCGAGCCGGTGGCACCGCTGGTCGTCGTGGGTCGAGAGAAGTATCGCGTCGTCGCCTAGAGCAGCCCCGTCTTCTGGAGCTTCATCAGGTCCTCGGTGTCGAGGGTCTCGCCTTCCTTGAACTTCTGGTAGATCTCCTCGGCCTCCTCCTTGGCCTTCTCGCGCTCCTTGTCGCGCTCGGACTTGCGCTCCTGCTCTTCCTGCTTGTCGAGTTCGCGCAGGCGCTTCTGGACGCGGACGAAGTCCTCGTGGTGCTGGTCGGCGGCCTCCTGGGCCTCGACGAACTTCTCGTGCATCTCGTCGGCCTCGTCGCGGATGTCGTCGGCCTCGCGGTAGGCCTCGATCATCTGGTTGTGGTGCTTCTGGGCCTCGTCGGCGAGTTCGGTCACCTTCTGGTGGTGTTTCGAGGCTTCGGCGCGCACCTCCTCGGCTTCCTCCTTGAGGTCGTCGAGTTCCTTGTTCTGCTCGAGCTTCTCCCGCTTTTCGGAGAGCTTCTCGCGCTTGTCCTCGATCTTCTCGATGAGTTCGCGCTCCTCGTCGGCCCCCAGGACCTCGGTCTGCTGTTTGAACTCCAGGTCCTCGATTTCGGACTCGAGCTCCTCGATGCTCTTGCCCTCGTCGAGCTTCATCTCGTTTTTGAGGTCCTCGACCTTGTCGAACAGCTCGTTGGCCTCGGCGTTGAGTTCGTTACGACTCTCCTTGTGTTCCTGGACCTTCTCGTTGAGCTCGTCGCGCTTCTCGCGGTGCTCCTGTGCCTCGTCGACCTTCTCGCGGGTCTTGGCGTTGAGCTCGTCCCGCTTGGAGGCCCGCTCGGAGGCCATCTGGTTGAGCTCGTTGCGTCGGTCGCGAAGCTTGCCGGCGAGCTTGATGAGCTCGCCTTTCGAGTTGTTCTCCAGGTCGTCGTCCGTGACCGCTACGTTCTTTGATGTCTCTATCGAGTCTGCCATGTTTGAACCTCGATGCCATGACCGCTCCGGCACTCCGCAGGGTACCCCCTCTTCGTTGGCTGACGCCGATAACAAGTGTTCCCTGTCATACTGGGCGGAGCACGATACTGCCTGAACGCCGGAGCGTTCTGGTACTCCCATGTACTGTGGGATGTCGTTTAAGCGTTCCGGTCGCTGACACCCCTGTTTCTGTGTACCATACGGCCGTAGCGGGCGTTCTGTCGGAGGTCCTCGCCGCCACCGGGGACTATAAGTCGTAGTGGTTTTCGACGGTCCGCTCATCGGCCACTAGCCTCAGGCGGACCGACTCCGCGTCACCGGGGATGTCGACCTCGCCGACCGTTCCCCGGCCGCCGGCGAGCAGTTCGACCTCCACGCTCCCCGATTCGTCGCCGGCCTCCCACCGGAGTTCGCCGTCGACGGGGTGCTGGCTGTCGTTGACGACGACCACGTCGGACGCGCCGGTACCGGGGTCGGCCAGGAACGCCTGGACGGGCTGGAAGGCCCGGGCCAGCGCCTCGCTGCCGTCCTTGGCCGTGCCGTCCGTACCGAGGACGCCCATCCCGGCCGCGTCGGTGTCCCGGAGAGCGTATGCGATGGCTCCCACCTCTCGCCGGCGGAGCCGTTCTGCCACGGTTCCGACGACCTCGGCCTGGTAGGCCTGGGACCCCTCCACCCCGTCTTCGACGTGTATTCCGTGCTTCTCGGCGTCGAAGTCCGCGACGTCGTCCAGGTCGTCTCCGGCGCCGGTCCACTCGGTCAGCGCCCCGGCACCGAACTCTGCGACCACGTCGGCGGGGTAGCGGTCTAGCAACGTCTCGATGCTCTCTGCGGTTCCGTAGTCCCAGCCGGGGTAGTACGCAGCGGCGTCGCCGGCGACGTCGGGGCCACCGATGACGGGGAAGACCGGCCGGGAATCCGGCAGCGCCTCGGCCACCCGCTCGGCGGGGTCGGGGTCGTAGTCGGACCGCCAGGTCCGCCAGCGAAGCCGCAGGCCGTCGAGCAGGCCCGAACCCAGCCCGTCGGCAAACGTGTCCGTCGGTTCGTCGTGGACGCCGTAGGCCGCGACGCTGGGGTGGTGGCCGACGGCGCTCGCCAGTCGCTCGGCGACTGACTGGCCCCGGTCGACGTCGAAGCTCTCTGGACCGGTGAGGGGCAAGTCCTGCCAGACGAGCACGCCCGCCTCGTCGGCCGCCTCGTACACCTCGGGAGGCAGTACCTGGGCGTGGGCCCTGACGAGATTCGCGTTCAGGTCGACTGCCCGCTCGACGTCGGCCGGGTCGGCCGTGGTGAGGTTGACGCCCCGAATCGCCACGTCTTCGCCGTTGACGACCAGGGCGCTTCCCTCGCGCTTGACGTGGCAGATGCCGGTCGTGACGCTGCGCTCGCTCTCTTCGAACTTCGCCCGGAGGGTGTAGCGGTGCTGCTCGCCGTACCCTCTCGGCCACCACAGCGAGGGATCGCGGACGTCGATGGTGTGCTCACAGACCGTCTTGCCGGGCCCGCTGGCCTCGACTTTCCCCCGGTCCATCATGCCGCGGGTCTTGAGTTCCCCGGCGGGCTTCAGCGAGTACGTCAACCGGTCGTCGAGGGCCTCGGAAGTCACGACCGTCGTCCTGACGTGGAGGACGGCACCCTCGGAGGTGAGTTCGGGACGTACCTGGACATCGTCGACGTAGGGCAGCGAGTGGGTTTCGACCCTGGCGTCCCACCAGATGCCGGGGACGCGGTCTTCGGCCGGCACGCGGTCGGTGTCGTGGAGGCCGCCGAAGCGGTCCTTTGGAGCTTCGCATGTGACGGCGATGCGCGTCTCGCCGTCTTCGGCCGGCCGGAAGGGGATTCGCAGGGGTTCGAAGTAGGCGTCGTGGGTGACGGGGCCGTCCTCGCCGACGACTTCGCCGGTAATCTCGACTTCCGCGTGGGCGTAGACTCCCTCCAGGTGGAGGACGGCGACGTCTTCGTCCTCGGCGCGCGGGTCGTCGATGGTCGTCACGTACCGCACGGCGTCGGTGCCGGCCAGGTCGGTGGGCTTGCCGGGGACGGTGACCTGCCTGTCCCCCGGTTCCCCCCGACCGACGTCCGTGGCGCGCCACTCCTCGAGCATACATCCCGCCGCGTAGCCCTCCGGCATATCAGTTACGTGTGCTCTGGCTGTGGAATGTGTTCGTGGTTGGGGAGGACAACCGCTCGGTGAACAGCCAGAAAGCCCACCCACGTAGCTTCGCCGAGTTCCCGACACGGGTGGGAATGAAAGGGGCCGGCGGCTCGACCGGTCCCGGACGAAGTAAGCGACGCGAGAGCTCCGCTCTCGCTAGTGCCGCAGGTGTGACCTGCGGCCACCGCAGGCCGAAGGCCGAGGAGCGCAGCGAGTCCCGGGCCGTCGAACCGCCGGGGGCTTTCTGGCTGTACACGACGGTAACAGGTCAGGATTGCCATGAGACGTAGTCCTACAGCCGTCAGTCACCCGTCTGCCGCCCCACCATCGCTTCCACTGGACGGCATCGTCATCTCGCACTTTCACTTTCGCTCCGGCGTTGGCTCGCCTTAAGGTGGAATCGGGCCATCCCGTAGGATCCATGCTGGAAGACCTGGCCTGCATCTGCGACGCCACCGGCTGTGACCGGCCGCTGACCGACGACGACTGCACCATCGTCTTCGAGACGCCGGACGGGGAACGGCGAGCCTACGAGTGTGACTGCGGGGCCATCACGATGACGGTCCACCGGACGGACGCCGACGAAGAGCCGATCCAGCCCTGAGAATCGGCCACCGACCCGACTGACTCCGCCGTCGGCGCCACATCGGCAGCCCCTTACCGCCGCCCGGGCAACGGAGGGTATGACCGACGGCGCCTGGGTAAGCCTGTTTTCCGGCGGCAAGGATTCCTCGTGGGCCCTCTATCGCGCGCTGGAGACCGGCCTCTCCGTCGACCGCCTGCTGACCGTCCACCCGGAGGGCGACTCTTACATGTACCACGTTCCGGCGACGGGCCTGGCGACCCTCGCCGCCGAGAGCGTCGGCATCCCCCTCGTCGACGTCGAGCCGGAGGACTTCGAGGCAGCGTCGGCTACCGACTCGGGAGCCCAGGGCGACGCCGAACTGGAGCCCCTGGCCGCCGCACTGCGGGAGTTGCAGGCCGAGATGGACGTTGCTGGGGTTACCGTCGGGGCCGTCGAGAGCGAGTACCAGGCCTCCCGCGTCGAGGGGATGGCCGAGGAGCTTGAAATCGACGTGTTCGCCCCGCTCTGGCAGGAAGACCCCGCGAGACTGGGCCAGGAGATGATCGATGCGGGCTTCGAGATCCGGATCATCCAGGTCGCTGCGGCGGGGCTGGACGAGTCCTGGCTCGGACAGACGCTGGACGAGGATGCGATTGCCGAGTTGGAGGAGCTGAATTCGGAGTACGGGGTTCACGTGCTGGGGGAAGGCGGGGAGTTCGAGACGCTGGTGACCGATGGGCCGCACATGGACCGGCCTATCGAACTGGACTACGACACAGAGTGGGACGGGACCCGGGGACGGATTCTGGTGGAAGACGCCAGGTTGGGCGACTCTACGTAGGTCTTATCGAGATTTCTAACACGACGGCAAGAAAGCCCTCACCTCGCTCGCGGTCGTTGAGCCGGATATCTCGCTCACTGCTCACGGCTCTCTTCGCTCGCCGTTCGCTCTTTCCGAGACGCTCCTTTCGGTCGCGTCTCGCGTCGTTCGCTCGATAGAGCCGGCTCAACGACTAAACTGGACGCGACCGAGGTTCGCCCTATCAATCCGCCAGGGCCGCACAGCAACAGCACTGCACCACGTGCCTCCCCAGCCCACTCCCTCACTCGCTTCGCTCCCTCGGTCGTCCCTCGCGCGAGTCGCTTTCTCCCTTCGGTCGAAAACTCCCGCGCGCCAACCGCTGGGTGACTGCCACAGCGGTGCGGTCCCTGGTGGACTGAAAGGGCGAGGTCCGCTGGCGCTCTGTATAGTCGTTCCGTGAGCCCTATCCGAAGGAGCGAAGCGACTGAGGATATCTCACGGAACGACCGCCAGCGGGCGCCAACCGCTGGGTGACTGCCACAGCGGTGCGGTCCCTGGTGGACTGAAAGGGCGAGGTCCGCTGGCGCTCTGTATAGTCGTTCCGTGAGCCCTATCCGAAGGAGCGAAGCGACTGAGGATATCTCACGGAACGACCGCCAGCGGACCGAGGGCTTTCACCGACGTTGCGGTAACAGAAGCAGTCGCGACGAACCGACCTCAATCAGCAGCAAGCTCCTCGCGCTCTACGACCCACTCGGCAACTGGACGAAGTCGGTCACCGAGCTCCTGGCCCTCCTCGGTCAGCCGATACTCCACGCGTGGCGGAATTTCGTCGAAGCGCTCCCGCTCGACCAGTCCAGCCTCCTCCAGTTCGTCCAGCCTTGTCGACAAGGTCGACGTACTGGCATTCGGGAGGTGGTCCTCCAGGTCACCAAATCTCACCGTTTCGTGGACTCCGATCACGCAGACGACGTCCATCACGTACTTCCGGCCCAGCAGGTCCATCACGTCCGAGAGAACGCAGTGACAGGCCCCGTCCTCGATCTCGCAGTCGATGGTAGCCATGCGCCTTACTTCGTTCTCCAAACCGATGTAGCTTCGGGAGCCAAAGTAAGGGGTGCGGGCTCAGTTCCCGTTCGTGATCTGGCTGTGGGCGCCGATGAGCGCGCCGGCCAGGTCGAGGTGGGCGACGTGGGTCTCGCGGTCGATGATCGTCTCGCGGACCTCGCAGTCCTCGACGACGGCGCCCGGGAAGACGAGCGAGCCGTCGAGGGTCGAGTCCCGGACGACGGCGTCGCCCATCACGTGGACGTTCGCACCGACCGTCGTGTCCTCGATGGTGGCGTCGTTGTCGATGATGCTCTCGCCGTCCAGCGCCCAGGCGACGGCTTCGAGGTAGCTCTCGGGAGTTCCGATGTCGTACCAGGCGCCGTCGAACGTGAAGGCGTGGACGTCCCGGCGGTTCTGGAGCCACTGGAGGTACCAGCCCGGCTCGTCGGGGTTGTTGCCACCCTCCAGGTACTCCGCAAATCGGACCGAGTCGGCGGGGAAGGCGTAGCAAGCGATGGAGACCAGGGTGCTCGGCGGGTCGTCGGGCTTCTCCTGGAAGTCGACGACGCGGTCGCCCTCCAGGTCGACGAGGCCGTAGGACTTTGCCTTCTCTCTCGAACCCACGTCGTAGGCGGCCAGCGTCGGGGTGGCCTTCTCCTCGAAGAAGTCGAGGAAGTCCCCGACGTCGAAGCTGATGAGGTTGTCGCCGGCGATGACGAGCAGGTCCTCGTCGGCGACGCCTTCCCGCTCGACCAGTTGGGCGAGGGCGCCGACGACGCCGAACTTCTCGTCCTCGTCGGTGGTGTCCTCGACGCTCAGTTTGGGCTTGTCCAGGCCCGTCTCGGCGACGTGGTCCTGGAAGTCGCCGGCGAAGCGCTCGTTCGTCGAGACGAACACCTCGTCGATGCGGTCGTCGACCTCCAGTTCCTCGAGAATTCGGTCGATTACGGTCGACTCGCCAACGGGGAGGAGCATCTTCGGACGGTGGCGAGTGACCGGCCAGAGACGTGTCGCGTATCCGCCGGCGAGGACGACGGCCTTCATAACAGGATGGTCTAAATCGCGTGTTAAGACCTTTTTCATTCCGGTGGCCTTACCGCTGTCCACCGGTCCCCTACTGCCGGGTTCCGGCACGTATCTGCCGGCACCTCGGCCCGCCGACGGGCCGGAACGAACCACCCTCGGAGTTCCGATGGTCGGGAAACACTGATGGTTCGGGCATGGTAACGTTTGGTATGCGCGAGGCCAGTCGGACGACGCGACAGCGAATGGCCGACCGATTGCGCGACGAAACCCTGACTGCGAGCGAACTCGCCCGGGAGTTCGACGTCCAGGCCGCGACGGCGCTGAGTCACGTCCGCCACGTTGCCCAATCGCTCAATGGCTCCGGCGAGCAACTCCTGGTCGCCCCACCGACCTGTCGAGCCTGCGGCTTCGATGGCTTCGACGACCCGGCCAACCGCCCCAGTCGCTGTCCCGAGTGCAAGAGCGAGGACCTCACCGAACCGACGTTCCGCGTCGAGTGACTGACAGACTCTCGGTTACTCAGTTGCCGGAAAACCCGATCCGGCCGCGCGAGGAGAGGTCGTGGTCGCCCGAAGCGCCACGTTTTTCGAACTCGTAGCCCTGGTCGGTGAGGTAGACCCCGCCGTCTTCGACGGTCACGTCCAGTTGCTCGATAGTCGCTCCCTCGCAGGGGCCGTAGGTGCAGTCCCCGGTCGCCTTCTCGAAGGTCGCGCCGTGTTTCTCGCAGACGACTTCGCCGTCTCGTACTGTCGCGCCGCTACCCTTGTCGAGGCGAACGTCGGTCCAGTGGGGACAGTAGTTCCGGAGGGCGGCCACGCCGTCGGACAGGCGGACGAGGATGGCCTCTTCTGTGTCGAAGCCGTCCCGGACAGTGAAGAGCACGGACCCGTCGGCCGGCACCTCGTCGAGGTCGGCGATGCGCGACGACTCGTCCATGGAAACGGGTCCGGTGTGGCCTGGTTTCAACGCACCGATCGCTTACGGTGCCGTTCGTGGGTGGCCCCCTCGCGCCGAAGCCTTATCTCGTCGCCGCTACAGGTTCTGCCCGTGACAGACGGTCTCCTCCTGTACGGCGCCTACGGATACACCGGGGAGTTGATCGCCCGACGAGCCACAGAGCAAAACCGCGACCTGACGCTCGCCGGCCGGAACGAATCGAAACTCTCAGCGCTCGGGGCCGACCTGGGGCTGGAGACGCGGGCGTTCGACGTCGACGACGCCGGTGCCCAGGACGTCATCGCGGACCACGAGGTCTGCCTGAACTGCGCCGGGCCGTTCGTCGACACCTACCGCCCGCTGGTCGAGGCCTGCCTCGAATCGGGAACGGACTACCTCGACATCACCGGGGAGATCGAGGTGTTCGAGGCCATCCACGGGTTCGACGACCGGGCAGCGTCGGCCGGCGTGACCCTCCTCCCGGGCGTCGGCTTCGACGTCGTGCCGACGGACTGCCTCGCAGCTCACCTCGACGACCGCTTGCCGGACGCGACCGAACTCAGCCTGGCGTTCGACGGGGGCGGCGAGGCGTCGGCGGGAACCACCCGGACGATGCTCCGAAACCTCGACGAAGGCGGAGCGGTCCGGCGCGGCGGCACCATCGAATCCGTGCCGCTCGCCTGGCAGACGAGAGAGGTCGACTTCGGTGAGGGGCCCCGCTCGACGGTCACCATCCCCTGGGGCGACGTCTCCACGGCCTACCACAGCACGGGCATTCCGAACGTGGAGGTGTACATGTCGATGCACCCCCGGTCCATTCGCAGGCTCCGCTTCCTCCGCTACCTGACGCCGATGCTCGGCCTCGAACCGGTCCAACGACTGGTCGAACGGTTCGCCGTAGACGACTACGATGGGCCGGACGCCGAGGAACGTGCCGGTACCGAGGCACTCGTCTGGGGCGAGATTCGGACCGGCGACGAGGATGAGCGGAACGGCCGGCGAGCCGTCTCCCGGCTCCGGACGCCGAACAGCTACGAGTTGACCGTCGAGACAGCCCTCGCAGCAGCCGATCGGACGCTCGCCGGAGCGGCCCCGGCCGGTTTCCAGACCCCTTCGTCGGCCTTCGGAGCGGACTTCGTCCTCGACGTCGACGGCGTCGAACGGACGGACGTCGATGGCCCCGAAGCGGTCGAAGCGTCCGTTCAGGACGGCGGTTCCGGTCAGTAATAGCGCGACTCGACGCGTTCGTCGAACAGACGTCCGAGGAGTTTCGTCATCGGCCCGACGTCCGTGTCGACGCCGTCGATTCGAGCCACCGGCCGAATCTCCCACGTCGAGTTCGTCAGGAAGACCTCGTCTGCGTTCCTGAGGTCGGCCACCGAGTACCGGCCCTGCTCGATGGGAAAGTCCTCGCCGCTGGCCAGGTCGAGAACTACCGAGCGGGTGACACCGGGCAGGAGCGGCAGGCTAGTCGACGGCGTCTTGAGGGCCCCGCCGTCGACGAAGAAGACGTTGCTCGTCGCTCCCTCACAGACGGTCCCGTCGCCGTCGAGGAGTACCGCCTCGTCGGCGGCCCGGGAGGCCGAATCGTCCGCCGACCGGCGAAGCTCCAGGCGGGCCAGGATCCCGTTGAGGTAGTTGTGCGTCTTGGCGTCGGCCGGAATCGCCTCGTCGGGAACCCTCCGAGTGTGGACCGTCCGCAGTTCGGCCGGGTCGTCCCAGACCGGCTCGCCGGCGACGCCGCCCCGGGGCAACGGCTTCACGACGACCACGATGGTCGGATCGACCCGTTCGTCGGGGGTCAGCTTCCCCGGCTGGACGCCGCGAGAGATGGAGAGCCTGACGTAGGCGTCCTCGAAGTCGTTGGCGGCGAGGGTCTCCCGGATCCGGTCCAGCAGGTCGTCCTTTGACGGCATCGCCCTGGCGAATCCCAGCGTTTCCAGGCTCGCTTCCAGGCGGTCGACGTGGGCCTTCCACTCGAAGACGTTGCCGCCGTAGGCCCGGAGCGTTTCGAAGGCCGCGTCTCCGTACTGGAACCCCCTGTCCTCGACGGAGACCGTCGCCTTGTCGGCGGGCACCAGCCGGCCGTCAACGTGGTACTTTGTCGCCATCCCGCGTCGGTCGGCGCTTGGGGCCCGCCGGCTTAAGTGGCTGCGGTCGCCACCGATGGGACGTTTCGTCGGGCCCTCGACGGGCCGCTCCACCCGGATTCAACTCTCGTGTTCCATCAACACCTTCCGGACCGACGTTTCGACTTCCTCGAACTCGGTCATGTCAAGCGGGTCCGTCGTGACGAAGACGCCCTGGTCGCCGACGATGGCACGGGTGATGTAGCCCCACTCGAAGACGCGGATGTTGAACCGATACTCCCCCAGTTCGGTGTCGCCGTAGGTCTCCTGGGACCGGAACCCCAGGCGTTCGTTCTCGACGAATGCCTCGACGTCGGCGCCCCGTTCGAGGTCTTTCCGCAGGTACACTTGCTCGAACGAGTCGGGGGTGAAGTAAACGATGCTCCGGAGGCTGTCTCCAATGGCAGTCCGGCAGACACTGACCAGTTCCTCCGCCAGACGGTCGTCGACCGCGGAGTTGGGCATGTCGGTCGTTTCGGGACCCGTGCCAAAAACTCAGTTTGCGGGGTACACACGTCGCCGGAGTCTAGCCGTCGTCGCCGGATTCGCTTGCGTCCGCCAGGAAGTTCGCCAGCAGTCGCTTGCCGTCGTCGGTCAGGATGCTCTCGGGATGAAACTGCACCCCGACGTGGGGCCGGTCGGTGGCACGAACGGCCATCACCACGTCTGAATCGTCCGTCGTCCGCGCCGTTTCGACCAGGCCCGCCGGCAGCCCCCCGGTCTCGACGGCCAGCGAGTGGTACCGTCCCACCTCTATCGGGTCGGGCAATCCCCGGAAGACGCCGGTGCCGTCGTGGGTAATTTCGGAGGGCTTGCCGTGGACGACAGCCGGAGCGTGGCCGACCGGCACACCTCGGGCGGCACACAGCGCCTGGTGGCCGAGACAGACGCCCAGCGCCGGCACCGCGAGGTCTGCGAAGACCCGGACGGAGACGCCGGCGTCCTCGGGTGTCCCCGGGCCCGGCGAGACGACGACGGCGTCGGGGTCCATGTCCCGAATCCCTTCTAGAGAAATTTCGTCGTTGCGACGGACGAGGACTTCGCCGCCGTCGACCTCGGGATAGTCGTCGGCGGTGACCACCTCGCCGACGTACTGGACGAGGTTGTAGGCGAACGAGTCGTAGTTGTCCACCACGAGGACGCGCATTCACCCGAAGTCGGTGCCGTCCGGGCTAATAT
Organism: uncultured Halobacteriales archaeon; assembly: GCA_964523745.1. Lineage (GTDB taxonomy): Archaea > Halobacteriota > Halobacteria > Halobacteriales > Haloarculaceae > CAZGAX01. The sequence goes on from CAZGAX010000042.1 coordinate 18,168, forward strand.
CTGCTGGTGGGAGTGTCGGATAGGCCCAGCTTACCACGGACCGGGAACTCGTAAGATCGCGAACGAACTAATTTGAAAAGTTAAGCTTATTCGCGTATACAGACAACGTTCAGATAGCCATGAGGGGGGAAGCTGCCGAAACATCGCACACGGAATACGAGTGCTACGTCTGCCGAAACCGGATGGTCGACCCGGCCCGGCCGGTGTGTGACCGCTGTGGCGCCGACATGATGAACATCAGCCGGGCGCGGGACCTCTGAGACGCATCGTACGGAACCTCTGAGATGTCGACCGGCCGCAAAACTGGACAAACCAAACCGAAACGAACCTGGCGGGGAGTTCGCACATAAGGCGTCCGCCCGGAAACCACCGGCGGACGCCGCTGTGGACGGACGTTGGAGAATATTCCTAAATCGGTATTAGGGTCACGCTTTTAACTCGTTTTGACAATATTCTTGTGGAAATGCGCCCAACTGTGGATGTAAATGGAGGAGGAGTGTACGAGTGTTACGGTTGCGGGAACCGAACGTCCGACCCGGACCGTGCGGTCTGTCCGCTCTGTGGCTCCGAGATGCGCAACCTCGGTCGGTCGCGGGACCTCTGAGCCTGCCTACTCACTCGACGACGAGGTCGGCCCGGTCACCGAGCGCCTCGTCGACGGCTGTCACCAGCGCCCGGCCCTTCGCCAGCGTCTCCTCGTGTTCGGCTTCGGGAACGGAGTCGTGGACGATACCCGCCCCGATCCGGAGGTGGTACTCGTCGCGGTAGCGGACCAGGGTTCGGATGACGATGTTCAGCGTCGCCCGCCGGTCGAAGCCGAAGATGCCGATGGCGCCGGTGTAGGGCCCCCGCCTCGTTTCCTCGAGTTCGTCGATGATCTCCATCGTCCGTGGCTTGGGAGCGCCGGTGATGGTTCCGCCGGGAAAGACGGCTGCGATGGCGTCTGCCAGGTCACAGCCCGCCCGAAGTCGTCCCTCGACGCGGGAGACGAGGTGCATCACCTCGGAGTAGCGGTCGACGCGGCGGTACTCGGTCACGTCGACGCTGCCGTATTCGCTGACCTTCCCCAGGTCGTTTCGCTCCAGGTCGACGAGCATCGCGTGCTCTGCCCGCTCCTTCTCGTCGCTGCGCAGTTCCTCGGCCAGTCGTTCGTCGGCTTCGGGCGTCTCGCCACGGGGACGAGTGCCGGCAATCGGCTCGGTCAGTAATCTGTTACCCTCGCAGTGGAGCAGCAGTTCGGGACTCGCACTCACCAGGTCGACGCCGGGAAACTCCAGCAGCGCGGAGTACGGCGCCGGGTTCACCGCTCGAAGTGCGTCGAAGGCTGCGACCGGGTGGACGGCCGCCGGCGCCCTGAGTCGCTGGGAGACGTTCGCCTGGAACGTGTCCCCGTCTCTGACGTAGTCCTGGACGCGCCGGACCCGGTCTGCGAATTCTCCGGGGGAGCAGTCGCTTTCGAACCGCGCCTCGGTGGCGTCGACGGGGGGCGGTCCGACGGTCGGGTCACCCTCGTGGGCGGCCCGGACCAGGTCGAGGGCTCGCTCTCGGCCCGATTCGTAGGCGCTCTCGACGGCGCTCCTGTCGTCAGGCGATTCTATCCGGGGACAGGCCGTCACGTAGAGCGTGGTCGGGGCGTCGTGTGGTTCCTCCCAGGCGGCCAGTCGGTCGTAGACGGCCAGCTGGAGGCGGGGCAGGTCGCGGTCCCGGACGCTGTCGTCCGGGAGGTCCTCTAACTCCCGGGCGACGTCGTAGGAGAGCCAGCCGATCGCACCACAGGGGTACGGAACCTCGCACTCGCCCCGGACGAGCGTCTCCGCAGCGAGTCTGTCCGAGAGGGCCGCCAGGGCACTGCGGTCGTCGGGACCGACGGCCAGTTCGTCCGCGGGGTCGACGCCGAAGTACCCCCACCCGGACTGGCCGCCGGTCGTTTCGAGGTAGGCGTCACTCGCTCCCGACCGGGCCCGCCGGTAGGCGTCGAAGGGGTCCGCGACCTCCGTCCGGAGCGACACCGGGACGCGGCTGCCGGGTGGTGCTGACGTGGCGACCGCTGCGAACCGCTCGCAGTCAGTTACCACCTCGGCGTTCATCACCGGCCGAGAGGGCTGGCGCGCCTAACCGTTTTGCGGTTCTCTAGTACTCCTGGGCCTGGTCGACCCAGCCCTGGATCCGCTTCTCGGAGATGCCCGACTCTTCGGCAACGGCCGACACGTCGGCCCCGGCGAGGTCACCGACCGTCTCGATGCCGGCCCCGTTCAGCCGGTCGGCGTACGCCGAGCCGATGCCGTTGATTTCGTCGACGGGGTCGCCGGACCCGTTGGTGGCGTCCCCGGGCGCCTCGTCGGCGGTATCCTGGGCCGGTTCGTCAGCAGTGTCGTCTGTCGTCTCGTCGGCCTCGGCCGAGGCGTCCGGGGACGGTTCGTCGGTTTCCGACGCGTCTTCGGGTTCGGTCGCCGCGCCGTCCGTCGCCCTGGCGTCAGCCCCGCTGGCGGCCGCCGACTCCGTCGCGCCGTCGGTGCCCTTCACGGCTGCTTCGCTCTCGACGGCGGGTTCGTGCTCCACGGTAACGTCGGTCCGACGGCCCGTCTCGCGCTCCGGGCCGGTCGACCCGCCGAGTCCGAGAACGGACTTGAGTTTCTGCAACAGCCCCATAGTTGACGGATTGCAGCCGGGAGCACTTAAAGCCGCCTTCACCGCGTCAGGTGGTCCCGGAGGGAACCGTTCATTCGCCCGACGGGAGCGTCCTCCCCCGTCCAGATTTCGAACGCCTCGACGCCCTGGTACAGCAACATCCAGGCGCCGTCGACGGTGGTCGCTCCGACCTCTGCGGCCTCCCGCAACAGCCGCGTCTCCAGTGGCGCGTAGACGGCGTCGAGCACCGCGAGGCCGTCGTGGAGGGCGGTTTCCGGCACCGGCGACCGGTCTTCCTCCATGCCAACGCTCGTGGCGTTGACGAGCACGTCGGCGTCGGCAAGCAGGTGCGACAGCGACTCGAGGCCGTGGGCCGTCGCCGGGACGCCCGTCGCAGCGTCGAGGTCCTCGACGAGCACCGCCGCTCGCTCCTCGGTCCGGTTTGCCACCCGAACGGTCATCCCTTCGTCGGCCAGTGCGAAGGCGGCGGCCCGGCCGGCGCCGCCGGCACCCACGACGACTGCTACCCCGTCGAGTTCGACGTCGTGGTGACGGAGGGCGCGGACCACGCCGGCCGTGTCGGTGTTGTAGCCCGTCGGCGGGTCCGTCGCGAAGTCGACCGTGTTGACCGCGCCGACGTCGGCGGCCAGGTCCGCCGGCTCGACGGCCGCCAGGACGTCCTCTTTGAACGGAATCGTGACGTTCAGCCCCTGGACGCCGAGCGTCGCGGCCGCTTCGACGGCCGCAGCACCCTCGCCCTTCGGGGGTTCGAAGGTGACGTACCGGGCGTCGAGGCCGAGTTCGTCGTAGGCAGCCTCGTGCATCGGCGGGGAGAGCGAGTGTCCCACCGGATTGCCGATGAGGCCAAAGACCTGCATACCACCACCCTCACGGTCGGGAGACATGAACGCCACGCTCCGGGCCGGGACGCCACGGTCCGGACCGGGACCGCGGGCGCCGTGACGCGTCGGGAATTTCGCAAGACATTCAAACCGATGCACCCAGGAATGGGGTAGTGACGCGCCTCAGGCATCCACTCACGGGGCTCGCGGTCGCCATCGTACTCACACTACCGTGGCTGTTCGTCTGGGCCACCGGGACCCACCTGGGGACGCTCGCGACAGTTCTCGTCAGCGGCACGGGCGTCCTCGGCGCCTCGTTCCTGCTCGCCTGGGCCGCGGAAACTGCCGAAAAGGACGTCCCCCGGGCGTTCGCCATCGCCGTCCTCGCCGTCCTGGCGGTCGCTCCGGAGTACGCCGTCGACGCCCTCTACGCCTGGAGTGCCGGGGCCGGTGGGGCGACGGCCGAGGCCTGTGCGAACCTCTCACCTGCGTTCATCGAACGCGTCGCCGAGATGCCTCCCGGCCAGATCAACACCCCCAAGGAACAACTGGCGCGGGGCTGTCACGCCGGCAACCTCGCCATCGCCAACATGACCGGCGCCAACCGGATCCTGATCGGCATCGGCTGGGCAGGCATCGCCATGTTCACCGTCTGGCAGGCACGCAAGACGGACGACCCGGCCGTCGAGAGCAAGTCGGGCTTCCTGGCGACGCGCATCCGGCTCGACCGGGACATCGCGACCGAGATATCCTTCCTGTTTCTCGCGACGGCGTGGGCCTTCTTCGTCCCGCTTGGCGGCGGTATCGACCTGCTTGACTTCGTCGTTCTCGTCGGCCTCTACGTCGCCTACATGCTGGTCATCCTCCGGTCGGGGATGGACACCGAGGAACAGCACGTCGGCGTCCCGGCGTATCTCCAGTCCTTCCGGAGAGACTACCGCGTCGTGACGGTACTCGCCCTGTTCTTCTACTCGGGGGCGATGATCCTGATCGCCGTCGAACCGTTCGCCCACGGTCTCGAGGCGCTCGGCCAGAACATCGGGATACCGTCGTTCTTCATGATCCAGTGGATCGCCCCGCTGGCCAGCGAGTCGCCGGAACTCATCGTCGTCGCGGTGCTGGTGCTCAAGGCCCGTTCGACCGCCGGCTTCAACGCGCTCATCTCCTCGAAGCTCAACCAGTGGACGCTGCTCATCGGGACGCTCGTGGTGGTGTACTCCATCGCCCTCGGCCAGTACGGCGTGCTCCCCTTCGAACAGCTCCAGTCGGCCGAAATCTGGCTCACCGCCGCCCAGTCGTACTTCGCGCTGGCACTGCTCGTCAACTTCTGGATATCCATTCGAGAGGCCGTCGCGCTGTTCGTGCTGTTCATCACGCAGGTGCTACTGGAGTTCGTGTTCCTGGAATTCTGGCAGCCGTTCCCCCATCCGAAGTTCGAGCTACTGATCGCCTACACGGTCGTCTACATCGTCGTCGGGACGGCGCTGTTCGTCCGGCGGCGGCGCCACTTCAAGTACCTGTTCGCCCTGACCGGCTACGCCGTCCGGCGCGCCCTGGGTCGAAACCCCCAGCGGCCGACAATCGCCGATTGAGATGCTCGGCGTCCTCGTCTCCCGGGCGGACCCGGCCTCGGTGCACGTCGGCGACCACCTGCTCGACCTGGCGGACTGGACGCCCGAGACGGACGACTCCCGGCCGGACGCCGAGGGCGGCGGAACCGTCTACCGCCTCTCCGACGTCGAACTCCGCGAATTCGAGGCGCGTCACCTCGACCTGGAACGCCCGGCCGACGCCTTCGACGACCCGGACCTCCTCGCGATAGCGTCGAAGCACGCCGGCGAGACGGGGAGGCTCCTGACGGCCCACCACACCGGCAACTTCGGCCCGGCCGACCACGGCGGCGAGGACTACGCCGTCGCCCGGGCTTGCCCCAACGCTCACGCCGCCGTCCTCTCGGCCCTGGACCACCACGCTCCCGAGAACTACGACGTCGGCATGGAGTGTACCCACCACGGGCCGACCGACGTCGGCGCGCCGTCGATGTTCGTCGAGGTCGGCAGCAGCGAGGACGAGTGGGCCGACCCCGACGCGGCGCGAGCCGTCGCGAGGGCCATTCTGGACCTCCGCGACGTGGAGGCGGACCGGGAGCCCGAAGACGGCGGTGATGAAGCAGGCGGCGATGCAGCCGACGGCGGAGACGAAACCCGCCGGCACCTGGTCGGCTTCGGCGGCGGCCACTACGCCCCACGGTTCGAACGCGTCACCAGAGAGACCGACTGGGCCGTCGGCCACGTTGCTCCGGACTGGGGCCTCGACGCGATGGGCGACCCGGACAGCGATGAGGCTCGCCAGGTCCTCGAGGCCGCATTCACCGAGAGCGCCGCCCAGTACGCCCTCGTCGAGGGCGACCGGGACGACCTGCGAGCGGCGATTCGCGACCTCGGCTACCGACCGGTGAGCGAGACGTGGGTTCGGGAGACTGACGGGGTCCCGCTCTCGCTGGTCCGCCAGGTCGAAGACTCGGTCGCCACTGTCGACAATGGCCTGCGCTTTGGCGACCCCGCCGTGGGGTTCGAGGGGTCGTTCGAGTCCACAGTACTTCCGGCCGAACTGCTCGACGAAGCTCGGTCTATCGACCGGGAGTCGACCCTGGCGGCCATCACGGAGGATGCGCTGGCCGTCGTCACCGACCAGGGCGGGACGCGGCCGACGGAGCGCGTCGTCATCCCTGCGGAGGCGGACCGCGAGCGACTCGTCGAGGCGCTCGCCGACGTGGTAGCGACAGCCTACGACGAGGTCGAACTGACGGACGACGCGGTGGTCGCCCGGAAGGAGACGTTCGACCCGGACCTGGCGAAGACGCTGGGCGTCCCGGAAGGGCCGAAGTTCGGCCGTTTGGCCAGCGGCGACACCGTCGAGGTCGACGGCGAGGAGGTCCCGCCGGAGGTCGTCACGCGGGAGACCGAACGGCGGTTTTCGTTGAAGTAAATACCGGCTACGACCGCTCCGAAACAGAGTGGCCGAACCTGGGTTGCTAGTGGAGATGCTGACACGCCCGGATTCACCATCTGGCAGCCGATAGTCCAGAAATATGTAAGGTTCTGTACCTATGTCTGACGTACGTCACACGCAGGGGAAAACTAATAACGGTCCGTCTGTAAGGCACTTCTTAAATATGGACTCGATTATCGACGACGCCATCGAGGAGGCCGAGGACGAGCGGGAGGAGCCAGTCGAGGAGAGCGAGGTCGACGCCGGGACAGACGAAGCCCCGCCCGCCGACAGCCCCTCGACGTCGGGGACGATGACAGACGCCGAACTGGCGGAGGTCGTCGAAGACCTGGAGACGAAGATCACCGTGATGGGCTGCGGTGGTGCCGGCGGCAACACCGTCACGCGGATGATGGAAGAGGGCATCCACGGCGCCAAACTCGCCGCCGCCAACACTGACGCCCAGCACCTCGCCGACGAGGTCAAGGCCGACACCAAAATCCTGATCGGCAAGAAGCGGACCGGCGGCCGCGGTGCCGGCTCGGTCC
>CAZGAX010000043.1:0-24887 GCA_964523745.1 uncultured Halobacteriales archaeon
GCGACGCGGCCCTCGTCAGCGGTCGTCGGTGGCGTCGGCCGCGTCGGCGCCTTCGTCGACGACCACGGACGGTTCGGCGTCCTTCTCGACCTCGACGTAGACCGACTTGACGTCGGCGTCGGCCGCCTTCAGCTTCCGTTCGATCCGGTCGACGACGTCGTCAATCTCGCGGCCGACGAGGCCGTCAGTGAAGTCGACGTCTGTCGTGACGAGGACGCTCTTCGGCCCGAAGTAGACGGTGCGGAAGTCGACGATCTCCTCGACACCGTCGACGGCTGCGGCGACCTCGCGGAGGTCCTGCCGGCTCGTCTCGGGCATGCTTTCGCCGATGAGCAGGCGCTTGTTCTCCCAGGCCAGCGCGACGGCAAAGCCCATGAGCAACAGGCCGATGAGGAACGCGGCGGCGGCGTCGTAGATCGGGTTGCCGGTCGTCTGGGTGAGCCAGACGCCGAACAGCGCGAGGCCGGCGCCGGCCAGCGCGATGGTGTCCTCGGTGAGCGCGGTCAGCGTCGTCGTGTCGGCCGTCTTTCTGAACGCTTCCCGGTAGCCACTCCAGTCTTTCTCGCGGATCTGGCGCTTCATCGCCTTCCGGGCCTTCAGCAGGGCCCAGGACTCGAAGACGATGGCGCCGACCAGGACGGCGTAGTTGACGTACACCGGCGGGAAGGTGTAGCCCGCCAGCGTCACGTCGTGGCCGACTTCGTGGACCGTCCCCTCCCCAAGCGCCTGCTGTAGTTTGTGGAACCCGTGGTTGGCGGACTCCCAGCCCGCGATGCCGAAGAGGAGGACGGAGACGAGGAAGCTGTAGAAGAACTGGGCCTTGCCGTAGCCGAACGGGTGGCGCTCGTCGGCCTCGCGACCGCTGTAGCGGATGCCGATCAGCAGGAAGACCTGGTTGCCCGTGTCCGAGATGGAGTGGTAGGTTTCCGACAGCATCGCCGGGCTCTGGGTGAGCATCCAGCCGACGAACTTCATGACGGCGATGGCGCCGTTGGCGATCAGCGCCGCCAGGACCACGGACTTGCTTTCGACCATTGCGCGAACCCTCGGCACCCCTGCCTATCAACGGTGGGGATTTCCGCTCGACGGACATTTTACCCCCGGAACCTAACCGCTGCTATGCTCGTCGCCATCGGGGACACCCACGGGACCGACGGCCACCGCCTCGAGGGTGCCGTCCTCGACGCGGTCCGTCAGGCAGACCTGGTCGTCCACACCGGCGACTTCACGACCGAGGCGGTCCTCGACGCCGTCGAGGACGAAGCGGGGAACCTGGCTGCCGTCTACGGCAACAACGACGGCCCGGCCATCCGGGAGCGACTCCCGGCGACGCGGGTCGTCGAGGCGCTGGACCGGCGATGGGTCGTGACTCACGGTCACGACCACGGGTCGGCAGAACTCGGGTATCTGGCACGGGAAAACGACGCCGACGTGGTAGTCGTGGGACACAGTCACGACCCGGGCGTGGAGCACGTCGGCGGTGTTCTCCTCACGAATCCAGGCAGCTACGCCGATCCGCGCTGGCACCGGCCGGCGTTCGCGGAGTTCTCGATGTCGGGCAGTCGAGTGGACGGACGGCTCCGCGACCCGGACGGCACCGTATTCCACCGGTTCCGGGTGTAGGAGGGCCGAAGCGGACCGGCGCACCCCTACCGATGGGTGGATAGGAAAAGTAGCCGCCGATGACTCAAATGACAGTTTGAGCTAGCCGTGCCGGACGTACAGCACCGCCGTCACGACGGCGATGGCGAACAGCCCGCCGGCGAAAAACACGAGCCCCGGCGGCAGTCCGCCGGCCGCGTCGGGCGCAGCGTCGGCCATCTGCGTCGCCGTCTCTGTGGCCGTCTGGGTTGCCGTCTCGGTGGCCGTGGACGTCGCCGTCTCGGTGGGTGTCGGCGCTGGCGTCGACGTGGCGGTCGCGGTCTGTGAAGCCGTCTCTGACGCAGTGCTCGTCGGTTCTGCCGTCGGCGTCATCGTCTCGGTCCCCGTCCGGGTGACTTCTGGCGTCGGCGATGGGTCCAGGGATCCGCCGTCAGCCCCGCCGGATCCGCCGTCACCGCCCCCGCTCGGCGCCCCGTCGCCACCTCCGTCGCCCGCGCCGTCACCACCACCGGCGCCGAAGCCTATCTGTGGCAGAGAAATCCCCTCTGCTGCGGCCTGAACGGCGAGGCTGGCGAACGCCAGCACGCCAACGGCTCCGAGCAGTCGGGAGAGGGCCGCCCGGAGCGTCGACCCGTCGTCCTCGTCGCCGGCGAAGACCACGAGAGGCTGGTCTGCCGGTGCGTAGACGTCCATCTCGCGGCCCTTCGCCGAGTATGCCGTGTCGACGACCTCGATGGCGCCGGCGTCTTCCAGCTTGCCGAGGTGGTACTGGGCGTTCTGGAGCGAGGTGTCGACGCGGTCTGCGAGTTCGGAGGGCGGCGCCGGCTCGTCGTGGATGGCCCCGAGCAGCGACCGGGCCGTCTCCGAGGAGAGGGCGGCGAGGACGTCGTCGGCGTCGTCGCTGTCGAGGCCGATCACCCTGGGGCCGGCGTCCTCGGGTGGTTCGGCCTCGGAGCGGGAGGGCAGCAGCGACATTGTCGGGGGTTTACGGGCAACTCTCATGAGTTTTGTTACTTGGACGACGCGTTGCCCCGCGCCGCAACCCCTATTGACCGTCCGGTGCAAGCGAGCCCATGGTCGACGTGATGATGGTGGGTATCCTGGCCGTCCTGCTCGGACTCGTCTTCTTCGCCTACCTGATGATCCGCCGGACGCTGACGGGATTCAAGGAGGGCGTCGAGCGCGGCAAGGGCGGCGGAGGCTAGCCCGCCACTGCGTCACGAACCCGGTCGATAGCCGCCGCGACGTCGCCGTCGTCGACGTCCCAGTGGGTGCAAAACCGCACGACGTGGTCGTCGAACGGAACGCCGAGGACACCTTCCCCCTCGCAGGCCTCCAGTACGTCTTCGGCCGGTTCGGCTGTCTCCACGAGCACGATGTTCGTCTCCGGTTCCTGTACGCTGAGTCCCGGGACGTCGGATAGCCCGGCCGCCAACTCCGCCGCCCGGTCGTGGTCGTCGGCCAGCCGCTCGCGGTTTTCGAGGGCCAGGAGCCCTGGCGCGGCGATAATTCCTGCCTGGCGCATCCCGCCGCCGAACAGCTTGCGGACTCGGCGGGCGTCCTCGACGAACGCTTCCGACCCGGCGAGCACCGACCCGACGGGGGCTCCCAGGCCCTTCGAGAGGCAGGTCATCACCGAATCGAGCTCCCTGGTGAACCGGGCCGGTTCGACGTCCCGGGCGACAGCGGCGTTGTACAGTCTGGCGCCGTCGAGGTGGACCGGGACCCCGGCATCTTCGGCCACCTCTGCCGCTGCGTCGATGGTTTCCGGAGCCAGCGCCGTCCCGCCGGCGGCGTTGTGGGTGTTTTCGAGGGTTAGCAGCCCGGTTCCGGCCTGGTGGCCGTCTTCCTCGACCAGGGCCGCGCGGACCTGGTCGGGGGCCAGTGCACCCCGGTCGTCGCCCTGGACGGGTCGGGTCTGGAGGCCGCTGTGCTGGGCCATCCCGCCGAGTTCCCAGCGGTAGACGTGGCTGTCCCGCTCGCAGACGACTTCCTGGCCGGGTTCTGTGTGGGTCCGGACGGCGACCTGGTTGCCCATCGTCCCCGACGGGACGAACAGGGCCGATTCCATCCCCAGCACGTCGGCAGCCCGGGCTTCGAGGTCGTTTACCGTCGGGTCTTCGCGGTAGACGTCGTCGCCGACTTCGGCGTCGCGGGCCGCCTCCCGCATCGCCTCGTCGGGTTTCGTCACGGTGTCGCTCCGCAGGTCGATCATCGTCCGGGGTTCGAGGTCGGGGCCCAAATAGTCGGTGGCGCCCGCCGGCTCAGTCGCCGCGTCCCGCCCACTCCTCGCGGAGCAGTCCGTACTCGAGGTTGTCGACGTACCGGCCGCCGACGAACCGCTGCTTGCGCCGGCGCCCCTCCTGCTGGAATCCCAGCGACTCCAGGAGGCCCTGGGACGCCTCGTTGAAGTCGAAGGCGACCGCTTCGACGCCCGACACGTCGAACGTCTCGAAGGCGTAGTCGATGGCGAGCGCCACCGCCTCCGAGCCGTAGCCTTCGCCGTGGTACTCCGGCGTGAGCCAGTAGGCGAGTTCGGCCCGCTTCCAGGCGAAGTCGTCCAGGTGGACCACGCCGATGGGCGTCACGGCGTCGCCGTCTTCCGCCGGCGCTCGGGGTCCGGCGTCGTCCCCGTCCAGGCAGACGAGGAACTGGACCTCGTTCCGGTCGTCGGCGAGTGACTCGATGGTCTCTTCGACCTTGTCGCGATTTTTCGGGGGCGGGCTCCCGAGCGGTATCCTGATCTCGGGGTCGGCGTAGGCTCGCTGGAGGAACGTCGCGTCGTCCAGTTCGACGGTGCGGAGGGAGACGCTCTCGCCAGCTTCGATGCGTGGACCTGGCATAGCTGGCGATATTCGGCGTTCGGGAAAAGTCTTCGGCACCGTGTCGTTGGTGTTCTTCGTGCCGTGCAAGGCGAAACAAGGACCGCAGCCACGACCGAAGGGAGTGGCGAGGACCGCAGCGAGCCGCCAGAGTCGCACGAGGTTCGAGTTGAGCGGGACCTTCGGTCCCGCTTACCATGCGAACGGCGCCTTCGGCGCCGTGAGCAGACGGAGCGAGGACCTCGGACTGCGCGAACGGCGAACGATGTGAGCCGTGAGCGAGACGCTCGGGGCGTTCTGGCTGTTTGCGGTGCTGTCAGCGATAAACACTGCAGACCCAGAACAGACCCAACAGAGTGGACGAACGATCACATCCTGACGATCGAACATCCAAAACTGTTTGCGGGAGGCGCACTGACCCGGTTGGCATGGACCCGCGAATCCGAGAACACGCCCAGATCGTCGCCGACGCCATCGACCTCTCGGCCGGCGACGACCTCGTCATCAAGTCCGAGCCCACCGCCGACGACCTCGTCGTCGCCCTCTACGAGGTCGCCGGCGACCGCGACGCCAATCCGCTGGCTATCCGGACCAACCGGTCGGGTCGGGCGATCCGGGCCTACCTCCGGGCGGCCGACGAGGCCGACGTCGAGTTCGAAACTCCCGAGCACCAGCAGGCGCTCATCGACGAGGCCGACTGTCACGTCATCGTTCGCTCCCACCGCAACGTCACCGAGATGGCCGACGTCGACAGCGAGGCCAACGCCGACTACGAGGCAGCCCACGCCCCGATTCTGAACGAGCGGCTGACCGACCGCTGGAACCTCACCATGCATCCTTCGCCGGCCGACGCCCAGTTGGCCGAGATGAGCACCGAGGAGTACGAGAACTTCGTCTACGACGCCATTCTCAAGGACTGGGACGAGCAGCGCGAACTCCAGGAGCCGATGGTCGACATCCTCGACGAGGGCGAGGAGGTCCGCATCGTCTCCGGCGACACGACGGACGTCACCATGTCCATCGCCGGCAACAAGGCGATCAACGACACCAACACCAACAACCTCCCCGGCGGCGAGGTCTTTACTGCTCCCGTCCCCGACAGCGTCGAGGGCGAGGTCGTCTTCGACAAGCCCGTCTTCCGTCGTGGGAAAGAAGTCCAGGGGGCCCGGCTGGTCTTCGAGGAGGGCGAAGTCGTCGAGTACAGCGCCGAGAAGAACGAGGAGTTCCTCGGTAGCATCATCGAGACCGACGAGGGCTCCCGACGCCTGGGAGAACTGGGTATCGGGATGAACCGTGACATCGACCGATTCACCTACAACATGCTGTTCGACGAGAAGATGGGCGACACCGTCCACATGGCGGTGGGTCGTGCCTACGAAGGCAACGTCGGCGAGGGCAACGAACAGAACGAGAGCGCCCAGCACGTCGACATGATCGTCGACATGAGCGAGGGCAGCTACATCGAGGTCGACGGCGAGGTCGTCCAGCGCGACGGCACCTTCCGGTTTGAAGACGGGTTCGAGGAGTGATTGGACTGCCGACCGAGCACATCTGCGACTCTCGCCCCGTCTGTCGACGGTAGTGACCAGATGTGTTCATCTGGTGCCCAAGCCACCACTTGCTACACGTTTCCTGACCGTACGCTACCTGGGGTAAAAATCTGACCAGGTGATACATCATCTGCAAAACGGTTGAATACTTTTATACCACAAGGTGATTATTGATATTCTGACTATGTCACGACGACTATCCAGGCGAACGGTTGTCAGGGGTATCGGCGCAGCGAGCGTTGTCGGCCTCGCAGGTTGTTCAGGCGACGGCGGCGATGGTGGCGGCGATGGCGGTGGCGACGGCGGTGATGGCGGTGGCGACGGCGGCGATGGCGGTGGAGACGGCGGTGGCGGGGCGCAGTATCCCGACGTCCTCACCGTGATCGGCTACCCGGCAAGCGGCCTACAGATCTTCCGGGACTACTACAGCAACTACAGCCCGGACGACCTCGACATCCTGGTGCCGGACGGCCTCCAGGACCCCGAGATGCAACAGCAGGTCGGCAACCCGATGGCGAACGTGACGGGGACGGCCCCGTCCGCTGCCGGGCCTAACCGCCAGGCGTTCGCCGACCTGTACAACGACGAGTACGGCAGTGCACCAGGGATCTTCACGTCCCACACGTTCGACGCCGTCGCGATCCTCATGCTCGCGAACGCTGCGGCCGGCGAGAACTCCGGCCCGGCGGTCAAGTCCCAGATGCGTCGGGTTGCCAACGGTCCCGGCATGGAGGTTGGCCCCGGCAACCTCGTCGAAGGGATCAACGCAGCCGCCGCGGGCGAGGACGTCAACTACCAGGGCGCGTCGAGTCCGACGGACTTCGACAAACGCGGCGACCCCGCGGCGGCCGCCTACGACGTCTGGCAGTTCGCGCCCGACACCGACGCCGGCGTCGAGACTCTCGAGACGATTGACTTCTCGGGCGAGGCCGGCGGCCCGATGGCCGACAGTAGCCCCGGCGGCACCGGCCGCACCGTGATGGTGGGCCTCCTGCTACCCGAGACCGGCGACTTGGCGTCGGTCGGCCAGCCGATGATCCAGGCCGGCGAACTCGCAGCGAAGATCGTCAACGACGGGGACGCCGACGTGGACGTCGACCTCCAGTTCCAGGACAGTCAGACCTCACCCCAGGCCGGCATCAACGCGGCGAACTCGCTGGTCAACGCGGGCTACCCGGCCATCGCCGGCCCCGCCTCTTCGGGCGTCAACGTCCCGGTGAGCAAGCAGGTCTACATCCCGAACCAGGTCGTGGGCTGCTCGCCCTCCTCGACGGCGCTGTCGGTTTCGTTCCTCGAGGACGACGACTTCGTCTTCCGGACGGCCCCCAGCGACCTGCTCCAGGGCCAGGTCCTCGCCCAGGTCGCGGCCGACCAGCTCGGCGGGTCGACCACCTCGACGATGTTCGTCAACAACGACTACGGCCAGCAGCTCTCGAACCAGTACACCGAGACCTTCACGGAGGACCACGGCGGGTCCGTCTGGCAGACGGTCGCGTTCCAGAAGGAGCAGTCCTCCTACACCTCGGTCCTCTCGAAGTCCCTCTCGAAGTAAGGGGACGCCGCGAGACGGCCGGAACCGCGACGACACACGCTTCTTTCGCGCCCGACCGACCAAGCGCCAGCCGTGCTAGCCGCCGAGGAACTCCCGACGAACTTCCTCGTTGTCGAGCAGAGCGTCGCCGGCGTCCTCGAAGCGGTTCTGGCCCTGAACGAGGACGTAGCCGCGGTCACACCGCCGCAGGGCCTCTTTGGCGTTCTGCTCGACCATCAGGATCGCCGTCCCGTCGTCGTTGATCCCGTCGATCCGGTCGAACATGTCGTCGACGAGGTCCGGCGCGAGCCCCGCTGAGGGCTCGTCCAGCAGCAAGAGGTCGGGATCGAGCATAAGCGCCCGGCCCATGGCGACCATCTGCTGCTGGCCGCCGCTCATCGTGCCGGCGGTCTGTTCCTGGCGCTCCCGCAGGATGGGGAACCGCTCGAAGACGCGCTCCATCTGTTCTTCGGGCACCTCGTCGAGGACGTACGCGCCCATCTCCAGGTTCTCGCGGACCGACAGCGACGGGAAGACGTTGTCGTTCTGGGGCACGTAGACGATGCCCTTCCGGATTATCTCGTCGGGGCGCAGCTGGCTCATCTCCTCGCCGGCGAAGCGGATCGATCCGCCCATGTACGTCGTCAGCCCGAAAATCGAGCGCATGACCGTCGACTTGCCCGCACCGTTGGGCCCGACGATGGTGACGTACTCCCCGTCGTCGACGGCCAGGTCCACCGAGTCGAGGATCTGGAGGTCGCCGTAGCCTGCGTCGAGGTCGTCGATGGCGAGCAGGCTCATATCGACTCTCCCAGGTAGGCGTCGAGTACCTGTTGGTCGGCCTTGATGTCGGTGGGCGTACCCTCGGAGAGGACCCTACCCTGGTGCATGACGATGACGTGTTCGCAGTGCTCCAGGATGACGTCCATGTCGTGTTCGACCAGCAGGAAGGTGTAGCCCTCGTCGCGGAGTTCGTGGACGTGTTCGAGGAGCTTCGACTCGAGGGTGGGGTTGACACCTGCGAGTGGCTCGTCCAGCAGCACCATCTCCGGGTCGGTCATCAGAACCCGGGCCATCTCGAGGAGTTTCCGTTGTCCCCCCGAGAGGTTGCCTGCCTCCTCCTCGGCCAGGTGGTCGAGTTCGAAGAACTCCAGCATCTCCCAGCAGTCCGCCAGTAGTTCTTCCTCCTGTTCGCGAACCGCTCCCCGGAAGCCAGGCATCACCGACTGCCAGAGGTGTTCGCCTACCTGGTCCTTCGGCGCGAGCATCATGTTCTCGAGCACGGTCATCTCGCCGAGTTCGCGGGCGATCTGGAAGGTCCGGACCAACCCGGCCTCGGCGATCTCGTGGGGCGCCCAGCCGGTGACGTCCTGGCCGTCGAAGGTGACGGTGCCGGCGTCGGGGCGCTGGAAGCCCGCGATGAGGTCGAAAGTCGTCGACTTGCCGGCGCCGTTCGGACCGATCAGTCCCGTCAGCGACCCGCGCTCTACTGCGAAGCTGACGCCGTCGACGGCCGTGATCCCCCCGAAGTGTTTCGCCAGACCGTCGACGCGCAGGGGGGTGTCGGGGACGTCGTCTATTTCGCTGGTGACGTCGGGGGTGGATTCGGCCGCGGTCACACCTCCTCACCTCCCCGTGTGGCGGGCGTCTCGCCCCTGGTGTCCCTGGCAGCGGGACCGACCAGCGGTATCGCCGCGGCCGTCTCCGTGCGGTGGCCCAGCAGGCCGTCGGGCCGGCGCTTCATCAGCCAGACGAGGACGACGCCCAGCGCGATGATCCGGAACAGGCTGATGTTCTCGAGCGTGTAGGCCAGGATCGGCGTGACGTCGAGCGAGCCCAGTTCGGCGACGGCGTCGATGATCGTCGGTGGCGCGCTCCCGACCTCGACGAAACTCTGGATCACGTTCTTCAGGTACAGCGGTCCGCGCAGGAGGACGCCGACGAAGATCGCGGCCCCGAGGACGCTGCCGGTGTTCGAGCCTGCGCCGCCGATGATGAGCGCGACCCACACGAAGAAGGTGAGCTGCGGCTTGAAGGCCGTCGGATTGACCGAGCCGAGGAAGTACACTGCGTAGAAGGCCCCCGCAAGGCCCATCAGCGCACAGCCGAGCATGAACGAGTAGATTTTGAACCGGTTGGTGTCTTTCCCGAGTGCCCGGGCGACGTCCTCGTCCTCGTCGATGGCCTTGAGGACGCGGCCGAACGGTGACTCGCCGGTGCGTTTGAACAGCCAGTAGTAGGCCGCGACGACGCCCATGAGGACCGTGGCGATCGCGGCGGTCTCCATGACCGGCTGGAGGTTGGCCCCGATCTGTGTCGTTTTCTCGACCCAGCCGACGAGCGTCGCGAACCACTCCGAACTGAGGACGTAGCGGGTGATCGGGTCCTCGAAGCTGACGAACAGGCCCGCGCCGCCGCCCGTGCCGACGGTGCGGCCGAACAGCGAGAACTCCGAGAACGAACCCGACTGGAAGATGAACCGGATTATCTCGGCAAACGCGATGGTCGTTATCGCGAGGTAGTCGGCCCGGAGCCGGAGGGCGGGCAGTGCGACGACCAGACCGACGAGCGCCGAGGCGACCACTGCGCCGATGATTCCGACCGTGAACGGGAGGCCGAAGCCGCCGACGATGGCGCCGGCCGTCTGGGCCTCGGGGGCGGGATTGACCAGAATTAGGGTGGTGTACGCGCCGACGGCCATGAAGCCGACGATGCCGATGTTGAACAGGCCGGTGTAGCCCCAGTGGAGGTTCAGTGCCAGCGTCAACATTGCGTAGAAGGCAGTCAGGAGGGTGATCTGGACGAGCGTTGCGAAGATGCCCTGGGCCGGCAGGCCGGCGATCAGGCCGAGGACGATGTAGACGGCGTACATTGCGGCGAAGGTGCCGACGATAGTCGAGAGGTCACTTCCGAATAGCCCCTCGAACCGGCCCGATACACCTCCGTCGCTGCCAGTGCCTTCGATACCGATCATGCCGTCGTCCTCCCGCCGAAGATCCCCTCCGGCCGTACCAGCAGGATCAGGATCATGATCGCGAAGGCCGCCGCTCGGGCGAAGTCGGTCGGGATCCAGAGCTGCGACAGCGACATCGTGAGTCCGATGACGATACCGCCGAAGATAGCGCCGTATACCGAGCCGATGCCGCCGAGGATGACCGCCGCGAAGATGAGGAGAAGGAGGAGCCAGCCGAACTGGTACGTGAGTGTCCCACGCCAGAGTACGACGAGGTAGCCCGCGGCGCCGGTGAGAGCGGCGCCGATGATCCACGTCCAGCGAATCACGCGTTCGGCGGGGATACCCGTGACGAGTGCGAGGTCCTTGTTGTCGGCCATTGCCCGCATCGCCTTACCGAGTTTCGTGCCCTGTAACAGGAGGTGGACGCCCACCATCAGGGCGACCGCTCCGACGAGTAGCGTGACGTCGTGGGCGTCGACCGAGACAGTGCCGTCGAGGACGTAGATCGACCAGCTCGGAACCTCGCTGGCCGACGTCGTCCCACGGTTCGACTGGGTGTAGACGAAGGCAACGAGGTACCGGAGCGCGAAGGCCACGCCGACGCTGGCGATCAGGAGCGGAATCCCGCCGACGTCACGCATCGACCGGTACACGAGTCGGTCGACGAGCAGTGCAATGGCGACCGCCGCGGCCGCCGCGAGGACGAGGCCCGCGAGGATGGCGACGGGCGACTGGGTGATGCCGATTCCGAGCTGGGGGCCGTAGACACCTCCGGCAGCTCCGACCAGGATCAGGTCGCCCCAGTCGGCGTTGCCGAACCCGGCGACGAGGTAGGTGACGCCCCAGCCGACGAACGCCCCCGACGTGATGTAGTCGCCGTGGGCAAAGTTCGCGAAGTTCAGAATGCTGTAGGTCATCGACAGCCCGATGCCGGCGAGGCCGATTAGCAGCCCTCGCATCAGCCCGTCCCACAGCAGCGTCCCGACTCGGTTGAACTGGATGGTGTCGGCGACCAGGAGCATCCAGAAGAGGTGGAGCAGCATCACCACGCCCACGACCCCGGCCAGCAGTACCAGCGGACTCTCGGTCGATACCGATCGACCACCCATGTTGAGGTCTACCATGTACTCATCTAATGGCTCACTGGGTAACGGAGAACGCAAAAAGTTTCGCAATTTCGTTGTGATATATCTGTCGCTCGGGGGGATGATTGCTAATTATGGACACAGATCATCAGATTCGAGCAGTGGTACCTGCGTCCATGACGACAGGTCGCCGGTTCTTCGAGCGACGACGTCCCGTCCACCAGGCCGGCCGCAGAGTACTCGGCCTCGGTTCGGGGGTTCAGAACGCGCCACTCACTCGGCGACGGTGGTCGGCCTCGCTCCGGCACACTCGAGGAGCACGTCGGGATCGATGGGAAACACGGCCTGTGGCGTCCCGGCGGCCGCCCAGACCTCCTCGAAGCCCAGCAGCGTTTCGTCGACCAGCACCGGCAAGTCCGCCTCGTGACAGAACGGTGGAACGCCGCCGATGCCGTAGCCGGTTGCCTCGCGGACGGTCTCGGGGTCGGCCATCTCGACGGCGTCGGCGCCGACTTCGGCCGCGAGGCGCGATTCGTCGACGGTGTTCGCGCCGCTGGTGACCACCATGACCGGGTCGCCGTCCGCCTCGAACACTAGACCGCTGGCGATCTGGGCGACGTCACAGCCGACGACGCCGGCCGCGTCGGCCGCCGTTTTCGTCCCCGAATCGAACTCGTGGACGTCGATCGCGAGGTCGTATCGCCGTTCGGCCTCCGTCGCGAACGCTTCGGCACGGGGATGCACGTCGGGGCGAACGACCCCCCGGTCCAAAAATTTCCCGGCAGCGTGGATCGTGACGTACGAAGACTGATGGCTCGACAGTTGAACGTCTGCTCATCTGTTCATATGGGGCCTTCAGCGACTGCCGGAGGGTCGGTTTCTTCAGGAAGCCATCCGAACGGGTCGGCATGGGCTACACGACAACGGCCAAGACCGACGCCGAGTCCGTCGTTCCCTCGGAGTGGGGCGGCATGTGGTTCCTGAAAGACGAACTCGACGCCTCGGAACTCGGCGTCACGGTCCTCGAACTCGAACCGGGCGGCAAGGGCAAGGAACACGACGAGACCGGGTCCGGCCAGGAGGAAGTCTACTACGTCGTCGAGGGGTCGGTCGACGTCGACCTCGACGGCGAGACGGTGACCCTCGAGAGCGAGGAGGCGATCAGACTCGACCCGGACCAGCGCCGCCAGATCCACAACCGGGGCGACGAGCGAGCCACGCTGGTCCTGGCCGGCGCACCGCTCTAATCCAGTGCGAACAGTACAAGGCGCCGGGCCTGCATGGTGGTAGCATGCCCGATTCCGATCGATTCGGTGCGGACCGCGTCAACGACATCTACCGGAAGGGAATGCTGGAAGACGAGACGCCGGACTTCCCCGTCTCCTTCGAAGACCTCCGGGAGGCGGCCCACGAGGCCATGTCCGAGGAGGGCGTGGCCTACGTCCACGGCGGCGCCGGCAGCGAGGAGACGTTCGAGCGCGAGAAGGACTTCTCAGCCTGGCGGATCGTCCCGCGAATGCTCCAGGGCGTGGAAGCTCGGGACCTCTCGACGGACTTTCTCGGCCGGACCCACGCTGCACCGGTGATGCTGACGCCGCTGGGCGTCCAGACGCTGCTCCACGAGGAAGCCGAACTCGGCTCGGCACGCGGCGCTGCCGAACTCGACGTGCCGCTCATCCTCAGCTCTCTCTCGTCGACCACCATGGAGGACGTCGCCGACGCGATGGGTGACACCCCGAAGTACTTCCAGTTCTACTGGTCCTCGGACGAGGCCATCGCCAAGAGCTTCCTCGACCGGGCGGAGGCGGCGGGCTACGACGGCATCGTCGTCACCGTCGACGCCCCCATCTTGGGCTGGCGCGAACGCCTCGTCGAGCGGGGCTACTACCCCTTCCTGGAGGGCGAGGGGGTCGCCAACTACTTTTCGGACCCCGAGTTCCGGAGCCAGTTGGACGATCCACCCGAGGCCGACCCCGAGGCCGCCGTCGAGCACTTCCTCGACGTCTTCGGCGACCCGGGGCTCACCTGGGAGGACCTCCGGTTCGTCCACGACAACACGGACCTCCCGGTGATCATCAAGGGCGTTCTGGACCCCAGGGACGCAAGGGCTGCCGTCGACCACGGCGCCGACGCCGTCGGCGTCTCTACCCACGGCGGCCGTCAGGTCGACGGGTCCATCACGGCGATCGAAGCCCTCCCGGACGTCGTCGAGGAAGTAGGCGACGAGGTGCCGGTCACGTTCGACAGCGGCGTCCGCCGGGCATCGGACGCCTTCAAGGCCATCGCGCTCGGCGCCGACAGCGTCCTGCTGGGAAGACCGTACGCCTACGGACTGGCCGTCGACGGCGCCAACGGCGTCGAAACAGTTCTCAGAAACTTCCTCGCAGAGTTCGACCTGACGATGGGCCTCTCCGGCCGGGACAGCGTCGGCAAAATCGGGCCCGACGCCGTTCGCCACGAGGACGACCTGCGCTGACCCGGCGACTCAGTGCAGGTCGGGGGTCTGCTCGCCCGCCTCGATCGTGGTCTCGAGCCAGTTCTCTTCGGGTGGCAGGGGGCAGGAGAAGGTCTCGCTGAACGCACAGAACGGCGAGTACGCCAGGTTGAAGTCCAGCACTATTTCGTCGCCGTCTTCGAGTGGCCTGTCGGGTTCGAACTCGACGTACCGGCCGTCCTTGTAGGTCTGCTGGCCGGTCGTCTTGTCCCGGAACGGGACGAAGACGGTCCTGGTGTCCTCGTCCGGCCGGCGGTAGCCGTGGAGCGTATAGCTCTCGCCGTCGAGGGCGAAATCGAAGCTCGCGACCCGGGCGTACCGTATCTGCCGGCCGTCCGACGTCTCCAGGTCCAGCGTCTCGGGGTCGTCGTGGACCGTGACGGTCGTCTCGACCCGGTAGGTCGGGTCGGGGCCGAAGTACTCCAGCCCCGCGAAGTCCTCGCGCCGGTCGGGTGGGATCGGCGACTGCGGGTGGTCGGCGAAGAATTCGTCTTTCTCGGCGCGGTTGGCCCGCAGTTCCTCGGCCCAGTCCTCGGGTGGCTCGGTCACGCCCTGCCGTTGTGGCCGGAGCGGTTTCAGTCCGGTGGGTTTCGATGGCACCGTCCGGTGACAGGGTCCGTCGGTCTAGCTACGTACCACCCAATTTGATGCCGGACGAGAGCCACGTTATGGCATGCCATTCGATCCTGACCGCGTGGAGACGATCACCGTCGATTCGTACGGTACGCTGGTGGACACCACCGACGTCGAGCGAGCGCTGGCCTCGCGAGTCGAGAACCCCCAACCGATCTCGGACACGTGGAGGTCCCGCTCCCTGCTGTACACGATGGTGGGCAACTACGTCGACGCCTACCAGCCGTTCTACGAGATGAACCGCGACGCGTTGCAGTACGCCCTCGACTGCTTCGGCGTGGACCTCCCGGCCGAGGAACGCGACGAAATCCTCGCCACGTACCACGAACTCGAAGTCTTCGACGACGTTCGCGACGGCATCCAGCGGCTGCGAGACGGCGGCTACCCGGTGTACGTCGTTTCGAACGGCAACCCCGAGATGCTGGCGTCGATGGTCGACCAGGCCGACATCCACGACCTGGTCGTCGACACCGTGAGCGCCGACGAAATAGAGACGTTCAAGCCGTCAGTGGAAATCTACCGCCACGCCGCGGCCCGGACCGGAACGCCGGTCGACGAGATCGTCCACGTCGCCGGGCCGACGTTCGACGTCCAGGGAGCGATGTACGCCGGGATGCAGGGCGCCTGGCTGGACCGCGGTAACGACCCCTGGGGCTCCTTCGGCGGCGACCCGGACCTGCGGATCGAGTCGTTCCACGACCTGGCCGACGAACTCGGCGTCTGAGCCGAATACGTGCCCTGCCACCACATCTCGCAGCAGGGCTTTACGTCCGAATACCCTCGATAGTCCATGAACTACGATTCTGCACTCGACAGGGCCTACGACGACCTCCCGGAGGACATCGGCGAGGCCGGCGACCGCCTCAACGTCCCGGACCCGGAGGGCGAGACCGACGGTGCCTTCACCCGACTGACGAACCTCCCGGCCATCGCCGACGCGCTGGGTCGCGACCCCGACCACGTCCACAGTTCCATCCAGCGGACTCTCGGGACGAACGGCCAGTTCGTCGACGACCAGGCCCGGTACAACGGGTCGTTTAGCGTCGCCGAACTCCAGGCCGCCATCGACGACTACGTCGCCGAGTTCGTCACCTGCTCGGAGTGTGGCCTGCCGGACACCAAGCTCGTCACCGAGGACGGCATCGAGATGCTGCGCTGTCAGGCCTGTGGTGCCTTCCGCCCGGTCCAGAAGCGCTCGGCGCCCACCTCCCAGTCGTCTGCCGCCGCCGTCGAGGAGGGCGAGACCTACCAGGTCCAGATCACTGGCACCGGCCGCAAGGGCGACGGCGTCGCCGAGAAGGGCAAGTACACCATCTTCGTCCCCGGCGCCAGCGAGGGCGACGAAGTCCAGATCCTCATCGAGAGCACCAGCGGCGACCTGGCCTTCGCCCGCCGCGTCTGATTTTCGACCCCGGTCAGGCCGGGACCAGTCGGTGGACGCCACCGCCGTCGGCCCCGATTCCCAGGACGAACACCTCGCCATCCGGCCCCCGCTCGATCGAGAAGAGTCGCTGGAGTTTGGCCGCTCCGCCGCCCGCGACCGGGAGGACCCGCTTGGGCCACTGCCCGTCGCCGTCCCCATCTCCGTCCCCGTCGCCGCCCCTGTCGGGCCGCGTCGCCGCGAATAGCTTGCCGCCGGCGTTCAGGTCCCCGAAGACGTAGGTGCCGTCGAGGGCAGGAAGTGCGTCGCCCCGGTAGACCACGCCGCCGATGACCGAGGCTCCACCGATGGGGTCGCCGTCCTGGGGGTACTCGATGATGGGGTCCACGAGTTCCTCGCCGCCCCGGACGTCGTCGGGGGTGCTCGTCGGGCAGGAGTCCGCACCGTAGCAGTGGGCGCCCTCCCGGACGTTCCATCCGTAGTTCTTGCCCTCCTCGACGAGGTCGACTTCCTCCCAGGCCGACTGGCCGACGTCGCCGACGAAGAGGTCCTCGCCGTCGAACGACATCCGCCACGGGTTCCGGAACCCCCAGGCGAACTGCTCGTCGAGTCCCGGCCGACCGACGAGCGGGTTGCCGGCCGGGATGGCGTAGTTGCGCTGCTCGCCCCGGATCTGCTGGCTCCCGTCGACGTCGATGCGGAGGATGCTCCCCAGCAAGTTCTCCTCGACGTCCTGGCCGTTCCCGCCCGGATTGGCCTCGTACCAGTCCGAGACGTGGCCGGTGCCCCGGTCGCCGCCTCCGCCGCCGTCGCCGGTGCCGACGTAACAGAAGCCGTCGGGCCCGAAGCCGACTGACCCGGCGTTGTGGTTCGCCTGGGGTTCGGGAATCTCCAGGATGGTCTGCTCGGAGTCCCGGGACGCCGAGAGCCCGTCGTCGCTGACCCGGAACTCCGAGAGGACGAACGTGTGGTTGAAGTCCGACGGCGTCCCCTGCCGGGAAGGGCTGGAATACCGGACGAACAGCCGGCGGTTGTCCGAAAACTCGGGGTGCAGGGCGATGCCGAGGAGGCCCATCTCGTAGCCGGTCGCGATGGCGTCCCGGAGGTCGAGCAGGGGCTGGTCCCGGACGCCGTCGCTCCCGTGGACGAAGATTTGGCCCTGCTGGTCTGCGACGTACCGCAGGTCTGCGTCGGGAACGAACGCGAGGTCGAGGGGTGCCTGGAAGCCAGACGCCAGGGTTTCCAGGCCGACTCCGGAATCGGTGCCGCTGCCGTCTCCGCCGTCAGGGGTGCCGTCGCCAGTCTCGGTCGGGGTGTTCGACGGCGTATCGCCGTCCGAGCCGAGGCTGCAGCCGGCGAGGCCGGTGAGGCTGCCGGCAGCGAGGGTCTGGAGGGCCCGTCGCCGGGTTAGCCGTTCGTTCATGGCCAGGGGTTGGAGTCTGCGAGGGAAATAGCTGGAGGCTACGCTTTCAGACAGATTCGTCGTTCTTCCAGCCGCGAGTCAGCTCGATGACGGATGGGTAGTGTTCGCCGCAGTTGGGCTTGAGCGCCAGAATCTCTCCGACGTGGTTCTCGTCCGCGTTGAGGTCGAGCCACTCGGCGTCGCCGTCGTCAGCGTCGTCGGGGGTGGTGTCTACCGTCTCCAGTTCGTCGAACGATGGCGTTTCGGATTGTGCCATACATGGTAGACTTGATAGTAACTAGACTTAAAGCAGCAAATCGCATGAGGGCGAGGGGATGTAATGCGAAACATTGTTTGTCCTCTTGGTGCCGAGGGACAATCAAAGACTTCATTAATTTTGACAAATACAGGCCACGTCACTCGATCGGGCAGCCCTTCTCCAAATCAAGCTAATTATTGGTCTGCCATCTGGGCATCTCTCCGCTCGATGTCTGGAATTTCACCGTCAAAATGTTCCTCAACGATATCTTCTGCTTCCTCAACTCCAATGGGGGTTATCTTCGCCATTCCGTCTTCGTAGTGGACTTTGCGGTTCTGCTTCAGGCTACCAAGAGTACCGCCGATTTGACGTCCGTCTGCCCCGATTATCCAATCCTCAAGTTTGTCAGAATCTACTTCGCGTCCCGAGGCGTAAAGATGAACAAGTATCTCGTCGTCTAATTCGAGATCGTTACTCATCACGATACGTTTTCCATTGTAGCTATCCACATAGGGAGTCATCGGTGCCGCCAATTGGCTAATTAATTGAGCTACGTCATCCCGATGGTCAGCATCGCTGTACACACGGACCAACTCGGAGAGCATCCAAGTACAGAGACGAACTGCCGTTTGAGTATCCGAATGGTTGACCTCGACTTCAAGATTCACGTGAACCGAGTCACGATT
This sequence comes from uncultured Halobacteriales archaeon, assembly GCA_964523745.1. Lineage (GTDB taxonomy): Archaea > Halobacteriota > Halobacteria > Halobacteriales > Haloarculaceae > CAZGAX01. The sequence goes on from CAZGAX010000043.1 coordinate 18,402, forward strand.
GTTACGGATGTCGTAGGCCACCCTCATTGTTCGAGGGATGGTAGTATAGACTTCGTAGCTCAGACCGTTCTTTGGGAGGTTGCCGTTAAGAATATCATCGAGAAAATCTCCGACGTTAATGTGGGGATCGATACCCTCTCCGGTCTGAGCACGGATGATATTGGCTAGATTCTCACAAAAATTCCCAACGTGAGCACCTGCTTCGACATAATTTTCATTCGACAGATGGAAACGCATGTCGCGATAGTGTTCGATCAGGTCATTAACCGACTCCTCATGAAGTCCCGCACTAAGAAGCTCGGATCGAACGAATTCGACACTCATTCCTGCAATCCCTCAATTCGAGAAAGAGCCTCAGGAAGGCTGTCAGGAACGAGCCCCCACTCGTTTGACTCTTCGTTCTTTTCGACGATCAGATCGTCATCGAGGTCATTCATATAGGCTCGAACAGTACTATCGTCAACCTCCAGGCGGGCGTAGAAGTAATTGTATGGGAGAGTTGGTTTCTCTGCTTTCCCACCCTCGTAAGCGTATCGCTGTCCGATGAGATGGATTAGAACGCGCTCACGCCACGGGGCGTCCTCGAACTCGTTTTTTATATCGACACTACCATCCCCAAAAATTCGGAATAACTCGCTCGATTGATCGAAATACTCCTCGAGGACCGACTCCACATCGACGACCATCTCGTTGTTGATTTTTTCTTCAAGCCCCATCTTCCATCACCTCCTCGACCATTTCCACGCCCTTGTTTGTGAGTTGACGCATAGTTTTTCGGCCATCCTTCCCCTTTCGGTGGATCCAGCCTCTGTCTTCAGCACTTGCAATGGAGTCGCTTAGGTTGGCCGGCTTCTGGAATCGAGCAAGTTCGTAACTCTCGCTTATGTCGGAGGTGGTAAACGTATCTTCCCCATCGTACGCCTCCCGGTAGTAGGCAATTGCCGCGATTCGTTCCGGGTGGCTACTCGGGTCGAACTCCTGGACAAATGTCGAGAGATCCATCGACCGAGATATTGTTGGCGAACCGTCCTCGGCCATCTCTTCCAATGCCTCCACACGCTCTTTGAGCTCTTCAATTTCCTGACGGAGTTGTTCAGTACTCATAACTCAATTGTCAGCGAGGTATTCTTTCGCTTCCTCTACTTTGACGGACGGAATCATGTACTCCCCGTCCTTGTCACGGGCAACGCCATCGTCGGCGAGGTCGCGGACAGCGGGATAGATGGTACCCTTCTTTACACCACTAAGCTCACTCAGATCCGAGGGCGAAAGCCACTCCTCCTCAGCCATATCTAGTTCGGATCGGGCCTTCTGAGCGAGGAGAGCGACGACGACTTTTTCTCTCGCGGTGAGGTCATTATAGGCCTCATCTGGGATCAAGTCACCGCTGTCTTTTCCGATATTGACATACTCACCCACTGTATTTGCGAGGAGCTCCTCGTTCAGTTGCTCTTCATCAACGAGGAGGTCCTCAAGTGACGACTGGTCTGACATTCTCGATAAGACCTAGATATATGCTTACACTAAAGCGTTTCCTTACATCTGGGTAGCAGTAACTTAGGACGACCCGTGTTTATAAGAGCGATGTTGAGCGAGGAAAGTTAACCCAGAGTGTAAGGGTGAAGGAAGCTATTGATTTAGCTCAGTCTTCTCGACGCCAATACCCTTTTCGGCGAGATATTGTGTGCTCTCTCTCCCCCAGTCCTCTTCACCGGATCCCTTAGTGAGGAGAATATAAACTTGCGAATCCCCGTAAGGACGCATCGTCCGACCGGCCCGTTGGCCAGTCTGAGCACGTGACAAACCACGCGTTGATGCAAGAATGGCGACCTCTGCATCTGGGAGGTCAATACCTTCATCTCCTATTCTGGAGATGATCAACGCTTCGAGGCTATCTTTACGGAATTGCTCGTATTTCTCTTTTCTTTGATGCTGGGGAGTCTCGCCGTTGATGAAGGGAATGTCGAGTTCCTCAGAAAGCTCCTTTCCTTGCCCAATCCAATCAACGAAAATTAATGTCTTCTGTGAGCTGTGCCGGTCTCTCAGACGTTTGATAGCTTTGATTTTTGCAGGATTCTTTGCGGCCTCGATGAGTTGCTGGTTCCCCTCGGCACGCTGATAGCGCTCACGAGCGCGTTCAGACCCCCAGGGAACTAGTAAGATGTCAATCTCAGGCTTCGCGACCCATCCCTCCGCAAACAATTTGCCCCAGTCCGATCCGACCGGTGGCCCAATGAGAGTGTAAATCTGTTTCGCGTCGCCACTCTCCCGAATTGGTGTCGCACTAAGTCCGAGGCGTGCCTTCGACTGGATGTCTCTGAAACGCTTCCACGTGTTCGCGACTGCATGATGGCATTCATCGGCGATAATCAACCCCCATTCACGGTCATTGAACAACTCTCGGTGACGGCTCATAGCTGCAGTATCGTAAGTCGCCACAGTCACTGGCCGGATCTTCTTTTCGTTACTGTGATACTGACCAATATCGTATGGGCCGAGACTCGTCTTCTGAATGAGTTCCTCTTTCCACTGCCGGGCAAGTTCCCGAGTAGGGACGAGAATTAGTGTCTCGCCCTCTAATTCTGCCATTGCGGCAATTCCAGCAACTGTTTTCCCGGATCCAGAAGAACCGACAAAAACACCAGATTTCCGGTCCAAGAAGTGCTCAACCCATTCTTGCTGGTAGTCCCGGAGTTCAAGATCGTCTTCGAGTTCAATTGATAGTGATTCTCCCTCATCGAGACGCCGATTATCGATTACGGGATATCCTTCCTCATATAGTCGTTCCTTGACATCGGCTTCTCCTCCCTTACGGACCCGCAGCTCACGGTCTGAGAGAAACTCAGTATAATGCTTATTATATTTGAGTTTTCGCTTAGCCACATTTTCGAAGACATCGGCATCGTCAGCAACTAGGACAGTATAATCACGGCCATTCGATGTGGTCTCCGTACGAAGAATGAACTGGTGAGCACGCGACCAGTCGTCCTTAATGCGACTCTCGAAACCGCCGTCCCAATCATCACCTACAATCGATTGTAAATCGATTTTAAGACTCTCGAACTCGTCGTAGGGGGAATTCCAGATATCCCCTTCGCTCACTTTATACAGGTATGATCTACCGGTCGAATCCACAAGATGGGCAACTTGTGAGAGAATGCTTCGGGTGTCTTCAGCAGGCCGATCAACAGCGATCTCACGTCTACTTGGGAAGAACAGTACACGCTCATCTAACTGCGAGTCTTTATCAGCTTGATCAGAAGTCTCTCCCTTCTCCACACCGGATTGCGCCAGCACAATTTTATCCGAAAGATGTGCGACCATCTCCTCCAATTCCGCGGGGTAGTAAATGATGGCCCCACCGCCAACCTGCCGTCGCTCAAAAAGCCCTTGTTTGAACTGCTCTATTAGATATTGACGGGAACGTTCCCGAGAACAACCCACTCGATCTGCCACCCACCGAGATGTCACAACTGGAGATTCTTTTAGTAACTCATCGACTGCGGTTTCAAAATCATCCGGGTCGAAACCCCGACTCGGTTTTGGCTGATTCATGATTTTGCGGCGGCGCAATTACTCTCCGTATAGGAATATTGCACCGGCGCAACTATATCTTTTGGTATTGATACTAACCAACCTTCTATGCTAACTCACTCCCTATCTAAAGCAAGATGTCTATGTCTGAAATGTTTAGTGTTAACAGAGAACACTCATTTCAGTGAATAACTGTCTCCAGATGAGGTACCAATACCATACGGATTCACGATTCGATTAGCTTGGACAACGTCCTCGACGACATCGGGATTCGTTATCCCCCGAGCAACGAGGTGCTTCGCCATCCACTGTCCTTGATTGTCGCCAGAACCCATGCCACCGGTTACGTTGTCGAGCTTACACCGCCAGGCAGCCACTTCAGGGTGGTCACACAAGCAGCTATTCTGGTATAGGCGCTTTGCTGGGGATACCGTCTCGACCATCTCGACGCCAGTGCCAGCTGACGCCGGGTATTCCTCTTCACCGACGGTCACGCTCTTCACGCGCCAGGAGGGGCCGCGTTCGAAGCCGACCGGCACAGATGGGTCTATTCCGGCCTCGACCTCGCGGGCGATTCGCGCCGCTGAGGGCGGTAGCCCGAGTTCTCCGAGCATCTACGGAATTAACAACTCTGGCTTAGCTACGGTTCCTATAAGCAGTCGTACGGGCACGGTGGGATTTGAACCAGAACCAGAGGTTCCTGCTCGGGCCTTCGGCCCTCCGCGGGCTGCCTCTGGTAGGGTTCAAATCCCCTGCGTGCCGGTTCACTCACGGCTCGCGGTGCTCGCCGTTCGTTGCACGGGCACAGTGGGATTTGAACCCACGACCGTCGGATTAGAAGTCCGACGCTCTGGTCCGGACTGAGCTACGTGCCCTCGCTCCCGGTATGCCCTCCCCCTAAAAAAGGAGTTGGGGTTCGATACCCCGTGCCGCTGGTGTGTCGGCCCGTGCGACCCTAGATCAGGTACACGACGGGCTGTTTGGGACGGGAGGTGTCCCAGGAGAACCCGGTGTTCTCGAAGGCGCCGATGGCCGTCACGCGGGTCAGCGTCTGGTTACTGCTGTCTATCTGGCTCTTGTCGATGTACCCCGAGGCGGCGGGGGCCATCGAGACGACCTGCGTCTGGCTCTCGTGGCTCCCACCCCAGCCGCCGTCGAGGATGTTGTACCAGTGGTCGGCCTTCGGCTGGGTGTAATCCGAGTCGTTCTTCGCGCCGCCCTCGACCGTCGTCGAGAAGCCGACGCTGAGCGTCGGCGTCGGGACGGGCGGGTCCGAGCCGGTGAAGCCGGCCTGGAAGGAGTACGTGTGTGACTCCGGTGCGTTCTTGGGACCGTACTCGTAGCCGGTGACGTCGAAGTCGCCGCGGTCCCACTCGTTGCGCATCCCGTTGAGTTCGTCGGCCGTCCAGTTCCACCAGTGGCCGCCGCTACTCCACTCGTCGACGGTCGTTCCCGGGATCTGGTCCCAGTCCGTGACGATGCCGTAGCCGTAGTTCCCGGAGTTGGGACAGTCCTCCTTGCCGAGCCAGGTCGACCCGTAGGTGACCTTGCCGGCTGGCTTGTCGACGGCGTTGTACCGACCGAAGACGCTCCAGTCCCAGTTCTCCGTGTCCAGGTTCGGGTTGCCACTGGCCGTGGTACCCACGGTTCCACCGGAACTCGCCGCCTCGAGGTCCTGGCTGGACACGCCTGCCGTCTGTGCTCGACCGCTCCGGGCGAGGTCCTGGACGGCCGCGTGGAACTGCTCCCCGTCGGCCCGGGCGCTCCGGGCCGACGCTTCGTCGGCTGCCGTCCCGACGTAGGTCAGGACGTTCGGCCCGATAGTGAACAGCTGAAAGTCGACTATCGCTCTGTCTCCTGGCGCCTCGGGAACGGCTGCCGGCCGGACCCCCTCTGTGCCGATGTCGAGCCAGTCGGCGGTTCGCGCCTGCTGGACCTTCCGTATGGTCTCCGGGCTGATCGACGACTCGACGCTTCCCTGTAACCGTACCCCATCGACCGACGACCCGCCCTTGGAACCACGGGCCGTCACGACACCGCCTGCGACGCTCGCTCCGACGACGCTACCGATCGTCTGTAACACGGTTCGCCGCGTCGAACTGTTGGGCATGCCTTCAAGCATGGCGTATAATTGCATACGGGGTAATTACAAAAAATTGTGCATATCTAGTGAAATATTACAAGTAGGGATGTATAGTGATATTAAGAAACTGTACGGCGGCCGCTGGAGGAAATTTCGGCGTAGCGCTGAAAAGTCAGGCAGACGAGATTACCTCAGGCCGCCTCCGCTTTCCGTTCCGACCAGGATTCCGCCACGGCAAAGGAGAGTGTACTGGCAAGGGCGAGCAGCGTCCCGCCGGTAAGCATCAGCGCCAGGTACGAGAAGTCGGCGAACTCGTAGCCCAGCAGGAACTGGCTGACGGCGTGGAGGACGACGGCGATGGAGATGACGTAGAAGGGAGCGTTGAGGTAGTGCCACTCGAACTCGCCGGCGAGGTACTCGTCGGTGACCCGGCCGAGACTGCTGGTCACGCCCGCTGCGGCGAACCACTGGATAGCCCCCGAGAGGAGCGCCGCGACGACCATGACCGCGCCGAGCGACTCCGAGGAGTCGGCCTGGAGCGATTCCAGCGTCGCGACGCCGTTGAACCCTCCGATGACCAGCAGCGCTGCGGCGACGACGTACGTGATGAGTGTGATGCGTCCGGTGAACAGGGCTTCCCTCGTCCGGGCGACTGCGGAATCCAGCCACTCCTCGACGCCGAAGGCCCGCGAGAGGACGTACAGCCCCAGCAGCGCCGAGGCGACGCCGAAGACCGTCCCGGGGAAGCCCAGCAGGTCCGCGAGGATGGTCAGGGGATAGATGAGCAGCAGGATGCCCAGGGGAACGAGGATGGTGCCGCGAGTCTCGGGGTCGTCGAGCACCTGCTTGATGGTGTAGTACATCGACTC
>CAZGAX010000044.1:0-24536 GCA_964523745.1 uncultured Halobacteriales archaeon
GCCTCGGGTGACGATCCTGAAAACAGTACGGGTGGACCGGCCGGCGGCCCGAGCGCCGCCGGCCGAGCAACGGGGAGGACAACAGGGAGGGCATCGGACAGGGCAGCAGGCCGGGCCGTCCGGGCTGTCGCCGGTGAGGACGACCCGGTCCGGACTATCTCGCAGGTCCTCCGGCGACACACGACCGGCCACGGCCTCCTCGAAGACCTGTTCGCCGACGAAGACCTGTCGGACGCTTACGTGACCGCGCCGGCCACCGACAACCGAGTTCGCGTCAGGGTCGACGGCGAGACGCTGGCGACGAACGTCCGACTGACCGCGGACGGCGTTCGGGCGCTGGCCTCCCGGTTTCGACGGGAGAGCGGCCGGGCGTTCTCCCGGGCCGAACCGACGCTCGACGCGGCGGCCGAAATCGCATCCCGACGGGTTCGCGTTGCCGGCGTGACCGACCCCGCCAGCGACGGGCCGGCGTTTGCCTTCCGGGCCCACGACCGGACCGTCTGGACGTTGCCGGCGCTCGTGGCCAACGACACCCTCACTGCCGACGCCGCAGGCCTCCTGTCGGTGGCCGTCGAGCGGGGCCGTGCCGTCATCCTCGCAGGACCCCGGGGATCGGGGAAGACGACAGCACTGGGTGCGCTCCTCTGGGAGCTTCCCGACCCTGTTCGGACGGTCTGCATCGAAGACGCCCCCGAACTCCCCGTCGGCCCGCTCCAGAATGCTGGCCGGGACGTCCAGGCGCTCCGCGCTGGCGGCGAAGGGGAGGAACTGTCGGCCGTCGAAGCACTCCGGACTGCCCTCCGGCTCGGCGACGGTGCGCTCGTCGTCGGCGAAGTCCGTGGCGAGGAGGCCGGGGTCCTCTACGAGGCGATGCGCGTCGGTGCCAACAGCGAGGCCGTCCTCGGGACGATCCACGGCGACGGAGCCGAGGACGTGTACGAACGGGTCGTCTCCGACCTGAGCGTTCCCGCCTCGGCGTTCGGGGCGACCGACCTCGTGGTGACGCTCGAAGCGGCAGCGACCCCCGGTGGAACCGAGCGTCGAGTTGCGGCCATCGAGGAAGTCACCGGCGGCGAGCCACCGAGGTTCGACGCGCTCTACGAGCAACGCGAAGGCGGCCTCGTCGCCACCGGTCGGGTCGACCGGGGTAACAGCCGGCTGGTCGACGCACTGACTCGGCCGGACGAATCGTACGCCGAGGTCCGGACGACACTCGCCGACCGCTCCCGCTGGCTGGCCGACCTGGCTGCCGCCGACCGAACGGACGGCGAATCGGTGACGGCCGCCAGGGCCCAGATGGACGCTGGCGTCGGTCGGACGGCATGATCGGTCTCGCCGTGCTCGCTGGCCTCGAGCGGCTCTATCCGTGGCCGGTCGACGCGAGCGACGACCTCCGGCGAGCCATCGCGTTCCTCGATTGGCCGGTCGACCCCGAGGGCGTCGTCCGTGCAGGCTACGGCCTCGGAATCGTCGGCGGCGGGCTAACGACCGTCGTCTTTCTCGTCGCGCCGGCCGGCTGGCGGCTCCCGGCGACGCTGGCCTGCCTGTCGCTCGCACTGCTCGCCGTCCACGTCGTCCACGCCGGACCGACGCTGCTCGCCCTGGCTCGGCGGACCAGCGCCCTCGGCGCGGCCCCCGAACTGGTCGTCCTGGCGGTGCTCCGGATGCGCGTCGCCCCCTCTCCGGAGCGAGCAGCTGAATTTGCTGCCACCACGGGCGACGGCCCGCTCGCCGGGAGTCTGTCGGACCACGTCCGGCTGGCTCGCGGGTCGGTCGGAACGGGCTTCGAGCGGTTCGGCGACGAGTGGAGCGAGTGGTTTCCGGCGCTGGGTCGGTCGCTCGGTCTGGTCGAGGCAGCGGGGGCGGCCCCAGAGCGCGACCGGGGTCGAACCCTCGACCGGGCACTGCAGGTCGTCCTCCAGGGGACGCGCCGGCAGATGCTATCGTTCGCTACGGAGATTCGGGCGCCGGCCACCGGGCTCTACGCCTTCGGCGTCCTGCTGCCGACGGCGCTCGTCGCTCTGCTCCCTGCCGGTCGGGCGGCCGGACTGCCGCTGACGCCGTCGGTAGTGGCTGCCGTCTACGACCTTGGGATTCCGCTCGTCCTGATCGGGTCGAGCGCCTGGCTGCTGGCTCGCCGGCCCGTCGCCTTCCCACCGCCGACGGTCACGACGGCCCATCCGGAGGTGTCGGACCGCCGGCGCGAGGCGCTGCTTGCGGGGGCCGTCGCCGGGTTCTGCGCCGGGTCGGTGCTCGCACTCCTGGGACTACCGGCGTGGGCGCCGCCGTTTGCAGCGTTCGGACTGGGACTCGGTACCTGGCTCCTGGTACGCTGTGCGCCGTTCATGGCCGTTTACGAGGACGTCGCGGCCGTCGAGTCGGGGCTCACCGACGCTCTCTCCCTCGTCGGCCGACGGGTCACCAACGGCCGGGCCGTCGAGACGGCCATCGACGACGCCGCAGGCGAGGTCGATGGCCGGATGGGCGACGTGCTGGTCAACGCGGCGACCCAGCAGCGCAAACTCGCCGCCGGGGTTCGCGAGTCGTTTCTCGGCCCACACGGCAGCCTCGCAAGTGTCCCGAGTCCCAGAGTTCGGGGGAGCGTGGCCGTCGTGAGTCTGGCCGCCAGAGAGGGTGCGCCGGCCGGCCCGGCGATTCTCGCGCTGGCCGAACACGTCGACGACCTCCAGCGCGTCGAGGAAGACGCCCGCCAGGGGCTGGCGAACGTCTGTGGGACCCTCCGGAGTACGGGAGCCCTCTTTGGTCCGCTGGTGGCCGGCGCGACGGTCGCGCTCGCCGAGTCGATGGCTGGCGGCCAACTGTCGCCCTCGGGGACCACGCCAGCGATGGACTGGCTCGGCTTCGCCGTCGGCTGGTACGTCCTCGTCCTCGCAGTGGTGCTAACGGCGCTCGGCGTCGGACTGGAACGCGGCCTGGACCGGCCCCTGGTCGGCTATCACGTCGGTCGGGCACTCCTGGCGGCCGTCCCGACCTTCCTGGCCGCCTACCTCCTGGCAGGAGCCGTCACCTGAGTTTTAAATCCCATCACGGGACCAGACGCCCCATGTTCGACGCACCGCTCGACGCGTGGTATCTCTGGCTCGGTCTCGGCGCCGTGAGCCTCACTGTCGCCGGCGTCGCCGTTGGGCTTCCCAGCACGACGGCACCGGACGCGGCCGGCGTCGCCGATGCTATCGACGCTGTGGCCGCCAGTCCCTACGAGGCGGTCGACTCGGTCGACATCCAGGCCGACCTCGTCCGACTCGGGAGTACGCGCCTCTCCCTCCGAAACGAAGGTAGAACGAGCCACGCGACACTCGCATACGGTCCCGTGACGCCGGTCCAGAATGGCAAGCTCCGTGCCGTCCTGGACGGAGCGAGGCCGAATGCTACGTTCGTTGGCAAAAGCGAGTTTCGACGGACCATCCTGGAGCGTCGAGGGGCCGCCCGGAAGTGGCAAACGGCCCCGGATGAACTCCGAATTCGACGGGTTTCCTGGGGGGACGTCGATGCGACACTCGTCGGGTAAGGCGCAGGTCGAGCCCATCGCAGCGCTCGCAGCCGTCTTTGCAGTTTGCGTCGGTCTGGCCGTCTACGCCGGGGCAGTCGATGGCCTCCTCGGCGGTGACGACCGCGACGTGGCCGAGACGGTGCTCGACCGGACGGCCAGAGAGGCCGGCCCGCCGGGAGTCGTGACCGTCGCTGGCCTCCGGAACGCCGACCTGGCGCCACCGGGGTGGACCGCCAACGTCACGCTCCGAACGGCCACCGAGCGGGTGGCACTCGGACCGACGGCCCCGTCAGAAACGACGACACAGCAAGCCCAGCGGACCGTCCCGGTCCGCCTCGGTCCCGGACAGGTCCGTCCCGGCAGGCTCGTCGTGGAGGTGTGGAAGTGAGGGCGACGAGTACGGTCGTCGACGCGGCCATCTTTCTCGTGCTCGTCTCCGCCGCCGTCACGACGCTGGCGGCCCCCGCACCGGCAGCCCCGGACGGCTCGGCCGACGACGTGGCCGAGACGCTCGCCAGTTCGACCACCGCCGTCGGCTACGTTTACGGTGTTGACAGCGGCGGCCCGACGGTCCGCCGGACGGCCACCGGGACCCACGCCGAACTACTGGGACGGTCAACAGTTGCGAATCTCCAACTGGACGGCGAGTCGATCACGCCAGGGACGGCCGACTACGCGGCGGAAGTGCGGAACGCGACAGTGAATCTCACTGCGTGGAACGACCACCAGACGCGAATCGAAGCCCGGTGGGAACCCTATCGCGGGGCACCGCTCCGTGGCACAGTTGCCGTCGGACCGGCGCCCCCGGCTACCGTCGATACCTCTGTGACGACGCTCCGGGTACCGGTACCCGTCAGAGGCGTCGGCGAGGGTGCCGTCGACCGGCACGGAGGGGGTTACCGAGGTGTTGCCGAAGCAATCGCCGCCGCGGTCGTGTCGGCAACATTGCCAGCGGACCGCGTCGAATTCGGGTCGCCGGGAACCGCGGCGCGACACGTCGCCACCCGGCAGTATCGCGCTTTCGCCGCCGTCACCGCAGCAAATGCGTCCGTCGAGAACGCTCTGGCCGCAGGTGGTCCAGCCCGGGCAAATGTCCTGGTCAGGAATGCACTGGCCGACCGAATCGAAACCGACATTCGCCAGCAATTTGACTCGGCCGAATCCGCCAGGCAGACACTGCAGACGGAATACGCCGAAATTTCGGTCGTGGAGTGGGAGTCGTGACAGACCGGGGTCGCGTCCCGTTTGCGCTGGTCGGGGTCCTCCTGCTGGTCAGCAGCGCGACGCTCGCCGCGTCTGTCCAGGCACCGGCGGCGAGCGGGCCGGCAGTCGACCGCGTCCTCGACCGGACGACTGCCGAGACTAACACGGCACTCCGGAGCGCCGTCCGGACGGCTGCCGACCGGGCTGCTCGCAACCCGGTCGTTCGGCCGGCCGACACGCCCGTTGGGAGGCTTCTATCTCCCGAACGACCGTTCCGCGACGCCCTCGAACTCCGTATCTACGGCCGGGCCCAGACGAATCTGGCCAGCCTGGAGCGCGAGCGCCACGGTATCGTGGTTTCGGCGAGCCTCCCGACGGCCGAGGACCCCCGATCCCTCCGGCGGGCGCTGGAACGCATTACCGTTCGCAGGGCCGGTGATTCGGGGACGAAACTCCGGGTCCACGTCGAAAACGTCACCCTGACCGCACGGCGAGGCGGCGTAGTAGTCGGCAGGCGAACCGTCGACGCGAACCTCACCGTCCGATCGCCGGTCCTGGCCGTCCACGACCGGGCCCGGCTGTTCGAGCAGCGCCTGAACGCCGGCCCTGGCTCCAGGGGCCTCGGCCGGCGCCTGGCCGCCCGGCTCTACCCCGTGGTCTGGACCCGGGGCTACGTCCAGTACGAGGGCGGCCCCATCGAGAACGTGCTGGCGAACCGCCACGTCGGACTGTTCGCCAACGGTGCCATCCTCGACACCCAGCGGACCGTCTTCGGTGCGAGCGACCCGCTCGGCCGGCGAGTCCTCCATCGGGCAACGGCAGAGGTAGCCATCGGTGACGTGGTCCAGGCCAGCGGGAGCCATGACCTGCAACTTCTCCAGGAACTCCGGAAGGAGGCTGGCGTCGACGTCACTGCCAGGTCGTCGCTGGGCGACCTGGAGCCCAACGGCTCGCTTGCCAGCCCGGACGATACGATGACCGTCGGCGTGAACCGGACGGCCGACTGGGCCTTCCTCGGCGTCCAGCAGCGGCTCTCTGCCGTTCTGGACCGAACGTACTCGGCCAAGGTGCGACTCCAGAGCGACGTCCGCCGACTCGACCACACGCGACAGGCCGACGAAGCCGAGCCCGGCTGGCAGCTCCTCGACAGCACCACAGAGACTGAAACCTCGGTTAGTCCCCGGTCCCCGGACGCTGTACGTCCGAGCGACGGGTACCACGTTCTCGAACGGTACGGCCGCACCGTCGAGCGAATTACCACCCGTACCCGGACCTGGCGGACGCCGAGCGGGAATGCGACGACCCGGACCATCACCCGAAGCACGTTCGCAGTAACGCTGGTTCTCGAGTGTGACCACACCCGTGGACCGGCTCCCGAACGGCCGGTCGAACGAGCACACCGGCCTGGCGGACCGTTCGACGGTCCGAATCTGGACGGGGCCCGAGAGCGAGCCGTCGACCGCCTCGTTCGGGACGCCGGCGGAGCCGACAGCCTGGCCCGGGCAGCCGTCACCGACGGCGTGGAGACGACGAGCACGGTAATCCAGGGCGACTGGCCCGCCGACCTCCGGCGATGGGCGTATCGCGACCTGGTCGAACGCCGGGAACGGGTTCGGGACGTCTCGTTCACCACGACGCGGGGCAAAATCGGGAGTTTCCAGGTGAATCCGCCGGCCAGACTCCGGGAGCGACTCGCCGACCGTCGAGCGCAGTTGCTCGATGCGCCAGACCGGTACTCGGACCTGGCTCGGCGAGCGAGGGTCGGCGTGCGAGCAGCGTACGTCGAAGCGGTCGACGACAGGCTCCGGCTCCGGGCACTGGCACAGCGGACGGGGAAAAGCCACCTCGACGAAGCGATGAACGACGCCGGTGGTGACGCTGCCAGGTTACTCGCCCGGAGCCACGCTGGGCGAAACCGGGACGTTCCCACCGGAGAGGGCATATCGGGGCTGCCGATGCGCGTCGACGCAACGCCGTCGTATCTCCCGATCGGGGCCGTCGATTCGTCTGTCGTCCCCGCCGTCGACGGGAAGGAGTACCCGATGGTCGTGAAGTCGCGCAACACCTTCGGCGTCCCGTTCGGGGGCGGCGGGGAGAACCTGTTCGGGTTCCTCTCGAAGCCCAAGCGGACGAATCTCCGGGCCGCGGCGCAACTACTCGCCGTCACGCAGACCGACAACGGCCCGGCCGTGATTCCTGCCCAGAAGCTCGAACGTCAGGTGACGGCGTCGCTCGTCTACCTTCGGCTGGAATCGCTGCGTGTCCTGGCGACACAGGATCTTGGAGACGAAGCGGCACGGGCGGAAGTGGTCGAACGGGCACTCGACCGGTGGGACTCGAAGTCTGCCAGAGCACTCGCCTACGTCAACGGCTCGGCCGCGGCGGCCATCCACGAGGCTGCCGTCGAACGGTGGCCGGAGCGGCTCGACGGAACCCGCCAGGGCGACCTCCAGGCGGTGCGCCTGGATTTGGCCATTCAGCGTGCACTCGACCGGAAAGCGACCCGGCCCACCCAGAGTGCCGTCAGTGGCGTGGCCAATCGGGCGAGATCCGACGGGGTCGCGAGACAGATCGCCCTCGAAACCACCCAACTGGCCAGCGACGCGGCCAGCGATCTGGCGCTGAAGCGGGCACGTGCCAGGGTCAAAGCGAAGCTGCCGGCCGGGCTCCCCGTCGTCCCGGCGCCGTCGTTCTGGTTCGCGACGGTCAACGTCTGGCACGTCCAGGTACGCGGCGAGTACCCCCGATTCGTCGTTCGCGGCCCACGGGGCAGTCCCGACTCGTCCGATGCCGCCCTGACCTACGTCCGGGAGAACGCCTCCGTCGCGTTCGACGTGGACGGCGACGGCGAACCCGAACGCCTCGGTCGGTCGACGCGCATCCGGTTCGAGACTGAGGTCGCCATCGGCATCGCGGTTCCACCGGGGCCCCAGGGCGTCGGCGACGCCGGGGGCGACCGGATCGAATGGTCGCCTGGCTGGCCGATACCGGGCCCTGCCTCGGAGGGGTTCCGCTGGCCGGACAGCCTACCGTGAAGTGATACTGTCTTGTACCGGGACGGCGAACCCGGAGGCATGCTGCGAGGGGAATTCGAGTCTGCCGGCGAGACCAGCCCGGCCGACCTCAGGGCGGCCTACGAGGCGGAACTGGCTGCGACGATAGACCGAATCGGCGTCGAACGCGTCGTCGAACAGTCGGGCGTTTCCAGGGAGACGGTCGAAGCGCTGGCCGCCGGGGAGTCGCCGGGGCTGGAACTGGAAGACGCTGCCGCGATCCTCGCGACGGACGACGGCCGGCCCGACGCCGAGGCCATCGAGGCCGAGGCCCGCGACATCCTCCTGATGGGAATGACGACGGCCGTCCTCGACGTCGACACGCTCGCTTCCCAGATCGACGTGGCCCTCGAACCGAAGGAGATCCAGCAGAAAGTCGAGGGGCGCTTCCCGATGACGCTCGAAGAGTACGCCCTCCTGCACCACCAGCTGGCGTCTCACGCCCCGTGACCATGCGGGTCGCTATCCTCGGCTGTGGCTACGTCGGGCTCGAACTCGGTCGGCAACTGACGCCCGACCACGACGTTGTGGGGGTGCGCCGGTCGGCTGACGGCACCGAGGCGGTCGAAACGGCCGGACTCACACCCGTCGAGGCAGACGTGACCGACGCGGACCGTCTGGAATCGGTTCCCTCGGTCGACGCCGTCGTGTTCGCGGCCAGCAGCGGCGGTCGGGACGCCGAAGCCGCCCGGGAGGTCTACTGTCGGGGCCAGGAGACGGCAATCGACCACTTCGCCGGCCGGGCCGACCCACCGGACCGGTACGTCTACACGTCGAGTACCGGCGTCTACGGCGACCACGGCGGCGACTGGGTCGACGAGGAGACGTCGCTGGACCCCGTGACCGAAAAGACCGAAGTGCTGGCCGAGGCCGAGCGGATCGCACTGGAGCGAACGAGCGAGAAGGGGATCGACGGAACCGTCGCCCGGGTGGCCGGCATCTACGGTCCGGGACGCAATCGTCTGGAACGCTACGTCGAGGGACCCGTCACGGAGGGCTATCTGAACATGATCCACCGCGACGACGTGGCCGGCGCACTCGCCCACCTCCTGGAGACCGACGCCGCCCGCGACGAGGTGGTGCTTCTGGTCGACGACGAACCAGTCTCGCGGTGGGACCTGGCCGACTGGCTCGCCGAGCAGTGTGGCAAGCCGGCCCCCGAAAAGGTGACTCGTGAGGAGCGCCTCGCGGAGGAGGGGCTATCGGAGGCCGCACGCCGCCGGCTAACGACCAGCAAGCGGTGTTCGAACGAGAAGCTGCGGTCCCTTGGCTACGAATTCGTCTATCCCACCTACCGCGAGGGGTACCAGGACGCAATCGAGGCGTACCTGGCAAACCAGTGACGAACAGCGGTCGTCCTGCGCGTCCGGGGACAGGTCGGACCGCTGTCGTCGGGCGGTTTTTCGCTCCCGTCGGATAATCGGCGACAGGAGGGCTGTCCGCGAGGGGGAACCTTCATTTGTATCGGCTGCGACCGGTGTGGCACATGTCAGGTGCGGACGCTTTGCCCTCCGGGCTGCAGTCGCAGGTAGACGCTGCAGCCGACGTCGTACGGGGAGACCCGCTACTGGCCCTGGCGGCCGCACTGGCAGTGGTCGCCTTTCTCGTCGCGCTCTGGCTGGTCGTCCGCCGACTGCGTCGACCTGCCGGCGAACGACTCCGTCGACTGCTGGCCAAGCAGGACTCGGTCGCCGTTCTGATGCACCCGAATCCGGACCCGGACGCGATGGCAAGCGCGCTCGCCGTCGGGGAACTCGCCGAATCGGCCGACACCGAGTCGGTCATCCAGTACTCCGGTCAGATCCGCCACCAGGAAAACCGCGCCTTCGAGACCGTTCTCGACCTGGAGTTCGACCAGGTCGAGTCAGCCGCCGACATCGCCGCCGACGCCGTAGTTTTGGTCGACCACAACACGCCCAGGGGATTCGAGGGCGCAGAACGGATCGAGCCCCTCGCAGTGATCGACCACCACCCCGGCAACGGCACCGGAACGGACTTCACTGACGTTCGGACGGACAACGGAGCCTGTGCCAGCATCTTCGCCACGTACTTCGAACGCCTCGGCTGGGAACCGGTTTCACCGGAAGAGTACGAGTCTCTCGACGACGGCAAAAACGTCCTCCCGCCGGACGTCTCGACGGGCATGATCTACGGCATCCAGTCCGACACGAAACACCTCACGAAAGGCTGTTCGAGCGACGAGTTCGAGGCCGCGTCCTACCTGTATCCCGGCGTCGACGAGGACCGTCTCGACCGGATCGCCAATCCAGAGGTCGACGCGGAGGTGCTGGACGTAAAAGCCCGAGCGATCACCGAACGCGAGGTGCGCAACGCCTTTGCCATCAGCGACGTCGGCACAGTCTCGAACGTCGATTCGATCCCGCAGGCCGCAGACGAACTCCTCCGGCTGGAAGGCGTGACGGCGGTCGTCGTCTACGGCGACCGCGACGGGAGCCTCCACGTCTCCGGTCGGTCGCGCGACGACCGGGTCCACATGGGTAAGACGCTCAGCAAACTGGTCGAAGACATCCCGATGTCCGAGGCCGGCGGTCACGCCCGGATGGGTGGCGGCCAGATATCGGTCGAACACATGCAGGGCATCGGCCCGAGCGACGGGCTGACCCGCGCCCAGTTCTCCGACCGACTGTTCGACGCCATGGCCGGCGACGTCTGATCGCGGCACCTTTCCCGCCGGCGGTGGAAGGCCGAGCATGGTCACCCGTGAGGCGTCCTGGGCGTACCGCGACCGGTTTTCCGACGCGTTTGCCCGGACCTACTTCCGTGCCTTCGACGACGCCGTCGTCTCGAGTATCGGCGTCGGGACGTATCTCGGCGATGCGACGGACGAAGCCGACGAGGACTACCGGGACGCCATCCGGCTGGCTCTCGAATCCGGCGTCAACGTCGTCGACACGGCGATCAATTACCGGAATCAGCGCAGTGAGCGGGTCGTCGGCGCGGCCATCGAGGACGCCGACGTCGACCGCGAGGCCGTTCTCGTCGCCACGAAGGGTGGCTTCGTCCCGTTCGACGGCGAGCGTCCCGCCGACCCCGGCCGGTTCATCCGCGAGGAGTACCTCGAAACCGGGATCGTCGACCGGGACGACCTGGTGAGAGGCCAGCACTGCATCGCTCCCGACTACGTCGACGACCAGGTCGACCGGTCGCTTTCGAACCTGGACCTGGACGCCATCGACCTCTACTACGTCCACAATCCCGAGACGCAACTGGAGAGTCGGTCACGGGAGGCGGTCTACGAACAGCTGGAGGCGACGTTCACCAGGCTCGAAGAGCGCGTGCAGGCTGGTGACCTCCGGCACTACGGCGTCGCGACCTGGGAGGCGTTCCGGGTTCCCGAGGGCGACGACGCGTATCTCTCGATTGCCGAAATACGCTCGCGGGCCGAGGCAGCCGCAGATGCTGCAGGCGCCGACGAGTCCCACCTCCAGGCGATCCAGCTTCCGTTCAACGTCGGGATGGCCGACGCGTTCACCGTCGAGGCCCACGAATCCGACGGCGAGACGAAGAGTGCACTGTGGGCGGCGAGCGACGCGGGACTGAACGTCTTTACGAGCGCCAGCATCCTCCAGGGGAAGCTGGCCCAGGGGCTGCCCGAGAACGTCGCCGCAAAGCTCGACGGCGAGACGGCGGCCCAGCGGGCGATCAACTTCGCCCGGAGCGCGCCGGGCGTGACGACGGCGCTGGTCGGCATGGGCTCGCCGGAACACGTCGAGGAGAACGTCGCTGCCGGCGGGTACGAACCCCTGGGAGCGGAGGCCTTCGACGCCGTCTTCGAGTGACTACCCGACCTCTTTCCACTCGCTGCCACAGTCGGGGCAGACCCGCACCCTCCCCACCTCGTCGGGGTCGTTTCTCGTCCCCAGCTCCTCCTCGCAGTCAGCGCAGGTGAGCCGCTCGTAGGTGTCCTTCTCGAGGGCACCGGAGCGTAGCCCCTTCCTGACCGATTCCATGTCCTGACGGTTGGTAGCAACCTACATAAAGGTCGCGTCGGAGTCCCATCGACATTCTTGTGTGGGGCGCCGTCGAACCGCGACAGTACGACGCGATGGCGGGCAAGGACGAGTCGACAGGGCGACCGGACGGCAACTCGGCCAGCCACGCAACTGTTCTGGACGACCTGACGGTCGTCTCCAACCGCGAGCCGTTCGTCCACAGCTACGAGGACGGGACTATCGAACTGAGCCGGCCCGCCGGCGGCCTGGTGACCGCCCTCGACGAGATGGTCGCACGCCTCGGCGGCACCTGGGTCGCCTGGGGGAGCGGCGACGCCGACTTCGACCCGGGAGTGTTGACCGGCGACGACACGTTCGTCCCGCCCCGCTCTGACGGCGACTACGTTCTCAAGCGGGTCCGCCTGACCGACGAGCAGGTCCGGCGGTACTACTACGGCTACAGCAACCAGGTGCTCTGGCCGCTCTGTCACCTCGAAACCGAACACGTCGAACTCTCGCCCGGCGACTGGGACGCGTATCGGAACGTCAACCGCACGTTCGCAGACGCCGTGGCTGCCACCGCCGAAGACGCCGTCTGGCTCCACGATTACCACCTGGCGCTCGTCCCCCGGTTCATCCGGGAGCGCCTGGCCGACGACCCGCCGACGCTGGTCCACTTCTGGCACATCCCCTGGCCACCGCTGGCGGTCTTCGAGATCTGCCCCCAGGCCGAATCGCTCCTCCGGGGGCTGCTCGGCAACGACGCCGTGGGTTTTCACGTCGAGCGTTACCGGCGGCGGTTTCTGAACTGCGTCGAGGCCCTGGTTCCCGAGGCGACGGTCGCCGCCGGCGGGAACGGAGCTATCCGGTTCGACGGCCGGACGGTCGACACCTACGTCGTTCCGGTCGGCGTCGACGTCGAATCCGTCGCTGCTCGCGGTATCGAGGAGTGTGAGACCTGGGAGGGTTGGTTCGAGCGCAGAGACGTCCCGACCGACGCGACCCTTGCGGTGGGAGTCGACCGCTTGGACTACACCAAGGGCATCGTCGAGCGCCTCGACGCGCTGGACCGGCTCTGGCGCGAGTATCCCGGCCTGCGGGGAGACCTGGTGTACGTCCAGAAGGCGACGAAGACGAGAGAACGGATCCCCAGCTACAGCCGGTATCACCGGCGAGTGCTCGACAGGGTCGAGGAAATTAACCGCGACCACGGCACCAGCGACTGGACGCCGGTTCACTACGCGGACGACGACCTCTCGCGAGGTGAATTGACGGCCCTCTACAGGGAAGCCGACGTCTGCCTGGTTACGTCGCGCCGTGACGGCCTGAACCTCGTCTCCGAGGAGTTCGTCGCCGCTTCGCAAAACGACCCCGGGACGCTGGTGCTAAGCGAATTTGCCGGGGTCGCGGAACTCCTGGGGAACGACGCGCTGCTAGTGAATCCGTTCGACGTCGAGGGGCTGACGGAGGCGATTTACGAAGCTGTGGCGATGCCAGCAGACGAACGTCGGCGACGACTCGACGGCCTCCTTGCGAGCGTCGAGGACCATTCGCTGTCGGCGTGGATCGACAGTCACGTTGCGGTGTTCGAGTCGACCGGCGAGGGGTGAGGACGGTTCGGGGCACGGGTGACGACGTCGCGGCCGACGAACGACACCGGTCAGTCGACGCCGAGCTGGTCGCCGAGTGCCTGGCCGTCGAAGAAATCCCGCCACGAGGAGATGCCATCCTCGGCGACAGTGACGACGGACACGACGGGGAGAGTCACGGTGTTCCCGGTCGGTTCGAACCAGCCGGCGTCTCCCTCGTGAGTTCCACGAAAGGTCCACCGGACGGTCGTCGCCCACTCGGCCGTCGTGAGAATCTGCCTGTCCAGGACTCGGTAATCCGGAAACGTCGCGAACAGTTCGTCGGCGAGGTAGTCGCGGAACTCGCTTCGCGTGAACGTCTCGCCGCGTGGGACTTCGTGGTACGTTCCGTCCGACCGGAACGCGTCGGCTGCTGCGTCGGCGTCGTGTTCGTCGAACGCTTCGAACACGCGATCGACCCGCGGATCGATCTCGGCGTCGGCCATTGCCGTCTCTGGGAGAGGAGGCCACTTAGCAGTTCGTCCGGTGTAGCGACCGACTCGCTACGCGGCTCGTCACCGGTATCGTGAGTCCCTCATATACTCACACACATCACAATCCCTTTTTTAGCCCTCCCCGTCCCGACGACCATGCGAACGGTCGAGATCGGTGACATGCCGGTCGGCGGCGGACACCCACCCCGGATCATGGGCGTCCTCAACATGAGCGTCGAGTCGAACTACGACCCCAGCACCTACGGGGACGCCGACACGGCCGCCGAATTCGCCGAGACCGAACTGGTAGCGAAGGGAGCCGACATCGTCGACATCGGCCTCCAGTCTTCGAACCCGAAGAACGACTGGATGCCGCCCGAGGTAGAACTCGACCGACTGTCCGGTGCGCTCGAAGTGCTCGACGACGTCGACGCGCCGGACGCCTACTTCTCCATCGAGACTCGCTACGCGGAGGTGGCAGAGGAAGCAATCCAGGGTGGTTTCGACCTCGTCAACGACGTCTGTGGCTTCGCCGACGAGCAGATGCCCGAGGTCTGTGCCGACTACGACGTCCCCGTCGTCAAGATGGCCAGCCCGCCGTCGGTCAAGAAGCCCGGCCACCTCAAGACGCCCGACGAAATCTTCGAAGCCCTGGAGCGCGGTGGGTTCACGGACAAAACCATCATCGACCCGGCCTTCGGCGGGTGGTACGACGAGCGGACCTGGGAGGACAACTGGGAACTGTTCCGCCGCCTCCGGGAGTTCCGGGCCTTCGGACGGCCGATCCTTACTGCCACCAATCGCGAGGACTTCCTGGGCGACATCGCCGACCGACCGAAGACCGAGGACCAGCTTGCCGTCAGCCTCGCTGCTGCGACGATGGAGGTCGAACGAGGGGCGGACATCATCCGGACTCACGACGTGCCGGAGACGAAGGACGTGGTCCAGGTCGCCTACTTCCTGGGTGACGACCGCGTCGAGGAGGCCGACCCAAGCGTCGTTCCGGTCCCCGGCGTCGGGCCGGCCGAACTCGAGCGCGCCAGGGAGGTCAGCGCCGAGACCGCTGGTGACCCCGAGCAAGTGGCGACCCACGCGCTCCGCATCTCCGACCTCGACGCGAACCTCGACGACTGGCTACTCGACTGGGGCGAGAACCACGGACTATTCGTCGCTGGCGACGCCGAAAGTCGACTCGTCGCGGGGACGACCGCACGCCTCGAAGCTGCACTGGCCGACCTGGAAGAGGGACCCACCAGGTCCGCCGAGGTGGCCGGCGCCATCCGCCGAGAACTGGCCCGGGCGCGGCTCAATTCGGCGGGCGGACAGTACGCCTAAGAGCCTCGCGCTCGCTGAGCCTGCCATGGACCTCGAGCCGGACGACCTCGCGGGGGTGGTCGACGTCTTCGGTGCCCTCACCGGAACGGAACTTGGCGAGGCGCTGGCCGAACTCGCCTTCAAGCGCGGCGAGAACTACGACCCCGAGGCCTTCGCCGACGACATTGCTGCCGCCGAGCGGGACTACTACCTCCTGGCCGTCGACGAGGAGGCCGTCACTGCGGGGGCCATTCCCGACGACGCTGACGAGGTGCTCGTACCGGGTCCCGTCGCGTTTCCGAGCCTCCCCGAGGGAGCGTCGGACCTGCCCCACATCCTGGACGTCGACGAGCGGGGAACCGACCGGGAAGCCGTCGGTCGGGCAGCGGAGTCACGTTTCCGGAGCGACGCGGCCGCAGCGGTCGAGGCCGACGACCCCGACCGAATCGCGGCGCTGCTCGACGTAAGTTACGAACTGGAGGCGTGGGCGCCGGTCGATCTGGCGTCGGCCCGGGACCGCCTCGACGCCGCCGGAGAGTGAGAGGCGTCGAGGCGGACATTCGACGGTCCAGCCCGGACGAATTAAGAATCTCCGGGACGACGGTCCGGTATGGACGTGTCGGGGATTCGGCGTCACGAGCCGTCGGCGGTCACTGACCAGCCGCGCGAGGCGGCGGTCATCGTTCCCGTCGTCAACCGCGACGCCGGTCCCCACTTGCTGTTTACCAAGCGCGCCGACCACCTCACGGACCATCCCGGCCAGATGAGTTTCCCCGGCGGCGGCAAGGAGCCCGAGGACGACGACCTCGAGGACACCGCCCTCCGGGAGGCGAGAGAGGAGATCGGTCTCTGGCCGGAGGAAGTCACCTGCATCGGCCGCCTCGACGACATCCGAACGGTGACAGGCTACTCCGTCCGGCCCTACGTCGCCGAGATTCCCGACCGCACCTACGAGGCCACCGACGAAGAAGTGGCCGAAATCGCGGTCCTGGCTATCGAGGACATCACCGACCTGGAGAACTACGAGAGCGAGCGCCGGGACCATCCCTACTACGGGGATATTCGGCTGCACTTCTTCCACGTCGATGGGTACACTGTCTGGGGAGCCACTGCCCGGATGCTGGTGCAGTTTCTCGATCTCGCGACGGACTGGGAGATGCCCCCGGAGCCAGACCGGGTGGTGGACCCCGACGCTGATTTGCCGCCGTAGCCAAGCGATGGCTGCCGGCGAGCAACCCGGTCGTTCCGTACCTGATGATCGAACGTGTACATCATCGCACAGCAAGCGACAGAATTTTGACGGCCGATCGCTGACAAGGCCAGTAGACCAGAATGCTCACCGGCGCCACGCTGGCCGAGGCGGACGTCGACGCCGCTGCCCTCAAGCCCACCGAGATGGACGTTGCACGAGCCACTGCACTCGACGTCGATACCATCACTATCGACTTCGAGGGCCGGCCACACGTCCCTGCCCCGGACACCCTCGCATCCCTCGCCGAGTCGCGGGATGTCAGGGTCACGGTGCCGGTGCGGGCCGACGGCTTCGACCCCCTGGGAGACGACAGCCGACTCGCGGCCATCCCGGAGAGCGTCGGCCGGGTCCTCGTCGCTGGCCACCCCGCATACCTCGACGACCACGAAGCCCAGCGGGCCGTCGCCCCACGGCTCAGGTCGGCCGTCGAGCGGACTGACGACCCCTGGGTCGGCACCGAGAGCGTCGAACGCCTCGCACTCGCCGTCGGCGGGACGCAGTTCGAACTCCTGTCTGACTCGACGGTCGGCGACGTCCGGGCGCTCCGGGCCGCCGGCTACGACGGCGAGGTAGCGGTCTACGCACCCACCGTCCTATCGGGAGACGCCGATACCATCCTCGACGTCGTCGGAGACTACGCTGCCCGGCGGCCTGCCGTCGCGGAGACGTTGCCCTCGAAGGCACCGACCGACAGCAGTGTCACCGGCGAGGTTCGCAAGCGCCTCCTGGCAGCCTGCCGGGACTACGCGCTGGTCGGTGATCTGGAGGCCGTCACAAACCGCGTCGCCACGCTCCGGGAGGCCGGCGTCGACACCGTCGTGGGCTACCCCACCCAGGGCATCGACGCCGTCTCCGAGTGACCCGACACCGAGTGATCAACTGTCGTCGGAACTCTCCGAGTCGTCCACCGCGTCGGCAGCCTCGTAGTCCTCCTCAGTCTCCTCGTCTCCCTCGTACTCCCCGGTGGCGTCGCGGTCTTCCTCGTCCAGCGCACCCTGGTTGACTTCGCTCACGAGTTTGGGAATCCGGACCTCCAGCGTTCCGTTCTCCCGGACCGTCGCCGAGGCACCTTCGGGGTCGACGGCGGCGTCCCGTGGTAGCCTGACGTTTCCTTCGAGGGTAAGGCCCCGGCCGGGGAATCGCATCTCGAAGTCCTCGTGGAACTCCCGGAAGCGGTCGATGCGGACCTCGACGCGGCCGTCGTCGAACTGGACCTGGACGTCCTCGGCGGTGGCACCCGGCGCGTCGAAGACGGCGAGGAAGGCGTCGTCGCTCTCCAGCAGGTCCGACGGGAGGGGGCGTTCCTCCTGGGCGCGGCCGACGGCCCGGCCCACGGTCTCAGAGACGGCCTCGCCGATGGACTCGCCCACCTCGCGTATCACAGCACGACCTCCTCCAGCGGTGCCGATTCGCCGCAGTACGGACACGAGAGGTCCGAGACGTCGTGGTCGTCGGGGACGTCGTAGGTGTAGTGGACCTGGAACATGTCGAGTTCACAGTCGTCGTTCTCGCAGACGACTTCGCGAGTGGCTGGCATGGGTGGGCATTGGGGAGGAAGCGGTATCAAACGTCCGGCTCTGGAACGTTGTAGGGTGTATCGGCAGCGGTACAGCGACCGTAACCGCAACGACGGTGAAAGCCCTCACCTTGGTCGCGTTCTATGTAGTCGCTGAGTCGGCACTATCCGAGCGAACGGAGTGAGCGAAGATATCCTGTTCAGACGACCGCCAGGAGAGAGACTCGAATTGAGCGGGACCGGAGGTCCCGCTTACCATGCGAACCGCGTCGGCCGACCTGCGGGAGGCCGACGGAATGAGTGAGCGGGGAACGAGTACAGCGAGTGACCCGCGAACGGGCGCCTCCGGCGCCGTGAGCAGACGAAGGGAGAGTTTCGGATAGGCGAACGGGGAGCGGAGCGACCCGTGAGCCAGCAGGCCGAGGGCTTTCCCTGCTGGGTGGTTGGGGTAGCTACAGCAGCACCTAAATCGTATAGCCAGCGGCCCGAGAACTTCCAGACCAGTACTACGAGAGTGGCGTCTCTCAGCGAATCCAGCAGTTCGAGTCAGACACCGTTTTGCCGCTCGAACCAGTAGAGAGGCCACGATGACCGACCCCGCCGACCTCTCCGTGACCCTCGTCGACGGCTACGTCGACGAGCCGGCCCACTTCGGGGTCCCGCCGTACATCTCCACCTACCCCCGGTACGTGGCCGGTGCGCTCGTCGACGCCGGCGTCCCCCAGGAGTCTATCACCTACCACACCATCGATGCCCTCCGGGACGACCGCCAGCGGTGGAGCGACGTCGCCGACGCCGACTTCATGATCTACGTCGGCGGGATGACTGTCCCCGGGAAGTACGTCGGCGGGACGCCAGCCGAACCCGACGAAGTGAGGGAACTGGCCTGGACGGCCGACGGCACAACCCTCATGGGCGGTCCCGTCCGCTTCGGCGTTGGCGAGGAGAACGCCGGCGCCCAGGACATGGAACGCGACGACCTCGACTACGACTTCGTGGCCAAGGGTGACGTCGAGGCGGCGGTCTACGACCTCGTCCACGGCGGCATGGAGGGCTTCGGCGACCGGATGCGGGACAACGACGAGATCGCCCGCTGGGCCAGAAAGGGCGCGTTCGTCGTCGAACACCATCCGAATCATCCGGACTACCTCATCTGCGAGATGGAAACCTCTCGGGGCTGTCCCTACCGCTGTTCGTTCTGTACGGAACCCCTCTACGGCGCCGACCCGAGCTTCCGGACGCCCGACAACGTCGTGGGGGAAGTCGAGGCCCTGGCGGACCACGGCGTCCGGCACTTCCGGCTGGGTCGACAGGCCGACATCCTGGCCTACGGCGGCGACGGCGAGGCCCCGAATCCCGATGCCCTCCGGGAACTCTACGGCGGTATCCGGAACGCGGTCCCCGACCTCGGGACGCTCCACCTCGACAACATGAACCCGATCACCATCGTCGAGTGGCCCGAGAAGTCCCGTGAAGGCATCCGGATCATCGCCGAGCACAACACCGCCGGGGATACCGCGGCGTTCGGCCTGGAATCGGCCGACCCGGTGGTGCAGGAGGAGAACAACCTGAACGTGACGGCCGACGAGTGTTTCGAGGCCGTCAAGATCGTCAACGAGGAAGGAGGGTGGAGACCGGGAGGTCCGAGCGACGCGCCCCCCACCTTCGGCGACGACGCGGCCCGCCGCCTCCCCAAGCTCCTGCCGGGCATCAACCTCGTCCACGGCCTGAAGGGCGAGCGTTCGGAGACCTTCGAGCACAACCGGCAGTTCCTCCAGCGGGTCTACGACGAGGGACTCGTGCTGCGGCGGGTCAACATCCGCCAGGTGATGGCCTTCGCCGGGACGGAGATGTCCGAGACCGGCGCCGACATCGCCAGGGACCACAAAAAGCAGTTCAAGCGCTACAAGCAGGAGGTTCGCGAGGAGATCGACAATCCGATGCTCCAGCGGGTGGCACCGCCCGGCACGGTCCTTGAAAACGTCCACCTGGAGTACCACCAGGACGGCAAAACGTTCGGCCGACAGCTCGGGACGTACCCGCTCCTGGTAGCAATTCCGGGAGAGCGAGAACTCGGCAGGGTCGTCGACGTGGCCGTCACCGACCACGGCTACCGGTCGGTGACCGGGGTTCCCTACCCGCTCGACGTCAACGCCGCCTCGATGGCCGAACTGACGGCGATTCCGGGCGTCGGGAAGGGACGGGCCGGCGACATCGTCGTCGACCGGCCCCACGAGGACGTCCCGGACGTCGAGGCACTCCAGCGGTTTGCGACCAGTCGCCGGGGCGAAGGCGCAGACTGAGTTAGAACGGAAACTCCTCGTCACCGCTGCCGTCGGTGGCGTGTTCGAAGTCGGGCACCGAGAGCGAGAGGCCAGGGCGGTCCTCGTCCTCGATGAACGAGAGGTCGCCGCCGAGCGTCTCGACGCCCCAGGAGACTAACCAGAGTTCCAGGTCGCGGCTGTGTTCCAGGGGCGTCTCCTCACCCCGTTCGATGACCTCGCGCTCTTCTCCCGGCACCGGATCGCCGTCGGACGTGACGGTCAGTTCCAGCCACGGTCTCGAAGCGTCAGTCGGCGTCGCCGAGAAGACGAGTCGAGGCGCGTCGGAATCGTCGTAGGCGAGCAGCACCTCGGCGGCGTACCGCAGCATCTCCTCGACGATCACCCGGTCTGACGTCATCGTCAGCGACCCCGGTACAGACGTCGTCACCGTCACGCCGTGGTCGTCGGTGACCCGCTCGGTGACGCAGTCGAAGACGTCCTCGATCTCGAACCGTTCCTGGGCCCTGGAGGGGTCAGTGACGCGGTCTATCTCCCGGGCCTTCTCGCTGAGGTCGACCAGTCGGGTAGACTGGGACTGGATGCGCTCGGTCATGCGCTGGCCCTCCTCGTCGGCGTGGTCTTCCAGCCGGCGGGCATAGCCCATCACTGCCGTCATCGTGTTTCGGAGATTGTGCCGGAGGATGCGGTTGAGCACTTCGAGGCGCTGTTGGCGCTGTTTCTCGTCAGTCACGTCGTGGAGGACGACCGTGTATCCGATGTGGCGGTCGGCCCGGTCCGAAACGTCCGAGACGGCCAGGTCGAACTCGCGCCGTCCACGATTGGTCTCGATGCGGACCGTCCCCGACGGGTCATCGAGGTCGACCTCGTCCGTGCCGAACAGGTCCGAGAGGGGACGGTCGACGATTCGGTCGCCGGTGTCGAGCAGGCGCTGGGCGGCCGCGTTCAGGTCGAGGACGCGTTCGTCCTCGTCGAGAATGACGACGCCGTCGCCGAAGTCGTCGAGGACGGCCCGCCGGCCGACCTGCCGGATGGCGGGTGCGTGCCGAAACAGGTCGTACCGAAACAGCGTGTACGCCAGCAACGGTCCGGTGACGGCGAATGCCAGCGGCGTGAGGTCGACCAGCGGGAGCGGCCCGATGCCCAAGAGTTGTTTGGCGCTGGTGACGGCGGGCAACACTCCGGCGACTACCAGCGCCAGCGACTGGGTGCTGTACAGGTCGTCACCGGCGACGACGAACTCCAGCAACAGGACGATGCCTCCGGCCACGAGGACGAAGGCGTAGGCCGATACCACCAGCAGCCACGGTTCGAACGTGAACGATACCGGATGCAGCCCGCCCTGCTCGACCACGACGAACCCCGACCAGCCGAGGCCGTGGCTGCCGTTAGTCAGCAGCATTGGCACCGTCGTAACGGGCACGACGAGCAGCACACCAAGGGTCCGGCGGGTCAACAGGTGACCGCGTCCGGTGTACGCCAGGGCGAAGGCCAGCCAGCCAACGGGGACGATCGCAGAGACGCCCCAGTTCGCGATGCTCAGGAGTTTGCCCCACGTCTGGTCGGCGACGAGAAGCGACAGGACCGTCAGGAGACACCAGCTAACCTCCAGGACGAGGAGTGTGGCGAACGCTCGCGCTCCGGGACGCTGGCGCTCGGGCCAGACGAAGACGAACAGGATCGCATTCGCGACTGCACCGAGTAACATCGCCGCAGTCAGTGTCTGTCCGAGCGCCATAGCTCCGTAGGTCGGATTAGCTTCCGAGTAATTAGGTATACCGGGCACAGTTTCAGATTCTATAACCAGGTCCGTGCCCCAACCGTTCGGATTCGGGCCGAAAACTGGTAACCCTGACAATGGTTGACGACGAGCGCGATAGCGGGCGCAAATCGCCCGGTAGCGAGCGTACCGTAGCGGGTCCAGAAGGTACTTACACGGGGGTTCCCGACGTGGAGCCAATGGACCGTCCGGTCGAAGTCAGCGTCGTGCTCCCCGCCTACAACGAGGAGGCGACGCTGGCCGAGACCGTCTCGGTCACGCTGGAGACGCTTGCCGGCTTTCTCCCCGAGGGGTCCTACGAAGTATTCGTCGCCGAGGACGGCTGCGAGGACCGGACGCCCGAGATCGCCGACGAACTGGCCGCCGAACACGACGCCGTCGAACACATCCACAGCGACGAGCGCCTGGGCCGGGGCGGCGCCCTGGAGTACGCCTTCCGCCAGGCGAACGGCGACACCTTGGTCTACTTCGACACCGACCTCGCGACGGACATGTCCCACCTGGAGGAGCTGGTCGAGAGCGTCCGGTCGGGCGAGTACGACGTCGCCACCGGGTCTCGCTGGATGCCCGGCGAGGAGGCCGACCGCCCGGCCAAGCGCGGCGTGCCGAGTCGGGGCTACAACTCCCTCGTTCGCCTGTTCCTCCGGTCGAACGTCAGGGACCACCAGTGTGGCTTCAAAGCGTTCGACCGCGAGGTGTTGTTCGACCTCCTCGACGACGTGGGAGACGACCACTGGTTCTGGGACACCGAGGTCCTCGTGCGGGCCCAGCGGGCCGGCTACCGCGTCAGGGAGTTCCCCGTCGACTGGACGCCCAAGGGCGACTCGAAGGTCGACGTCGTCCGCGACGTCTTCGGCATGGGCAGCCAGATCATGCGGACCTGGTGGCAACTGTCCGTTAGCCCACGGATAACCCGGCGGCGGAGCCTGGCGGCCGGCAGCCTGCTCGTGGTCGTCGCCGTCCTCCTCATGACCGTCTACCTCGACCCGCAGACGGTGCTCCAGGAGATGGCCGCAGCCGACCCCGCCATCGTGGGGCTCAGCGCCCTGGTGTACGCCACCTCCTGGCCGCTCCGGGGCATCCGGTACCGGGACATCCTGACGACCATCGGCTACCGGGAGCGCTGGCAGTTCCTCACCGGCGCGGTGTTCATCAGCCAGACCGGCAACCTCGTCTTCCCGGCGCGGGCCGGCGACGCCGTCCGTGCCTACGTCGTCAAGGCCCGTCGGGACATCCCGTATCCCTCGGGCTTCGCGTCGCTGGCCGTCGAACGCGTGTTCGACCTGCTGACCATCGCGCTGCTCGCCGGGTCGGTCCTGCTAGGGCTGGCTGTCACCGGCGGGCTTGCCGACCTGCAGACTGCTATCTTCGGGTCGGGGGTCAGCGGGAGCGAAGCCCAGAGCGGCCGGACGGCCCTGGCAGTCGCGGCGGGCGTCGGCCTGGCGGCGGTCGTGGCCGTCGTCGCCATCGTCGCCAGCGCCCGTTCGGACCGGAACTTCGTCCGGTCGGCCATCGGCCGACTCAGCTCCGACGCCTACGCCGACTACGTGGCCGGCGTCGTCGAGACCTTCGCCGGTGACGTCCAGACGGTGGCGAGTGACGGCCGGGCGTTCCTCCGCGTGGGCGCCTCGAGCCTGGCCATCTGGTCGCTGGACGTCGCAACTGCCATCGTCGTCCTGCTGGCGTTCGACGTCGGCCTCGCGCCGACGACGCTGGTGGCAGTGAGTTTCTTCGCCGTCAGCGTCGGGAACCTCGCGAAAGTCCTGCCACTGTCGCCCGGGGGCGTCGGCCTGTACGAAGGAGCGTTCACCCTGCTCGTCGTCGGCCTGACACCCATCGGCGTCGGCACGGCCGTGGCGGTGGCCATCGTCGACCACGCGGTCAAGAACGTCGTCACCATCGTCGGCGGGCTGGCGTCGATGACGCTGCTGAACGTCTCGCTCACGACGGCCGTCGAGGAGACCAGCGACGTCCAGGGGGCGACCGACGTCGAGGCCGACATCGACGCCGACGGCGAACCGACCCACCACGACTGAACCACCAGGACGGACCGACCACGACAGACTCACCAGGACCGCCGTGGGTTGGTTGGGACACTGAACGGACGAGCCACACCGTTCCTGCGTGTGGGACACACAATCATACTTGAAGGATGTAGAATCAGGCACGATATTCCCGATTATGGGCCATCTAACCCGTGACAGGGGCGAAAAAACGAAGCATTTATATGCCTTTCGGACTAACGTCCAGTCACCAACCGCTGGTCCGGGATTTTTCAGGAGCGACCTGCCCCGGGGAGCATTCGCCTCGTCACAATGAGCGACACCAACACACGGACACGAACCCGAGAGACAGAGGACACAGTACAGGACGAACAGTCGACGGTCGACTGCCCGGAGTGTAGCGGCAACCTCGTCGTCGACGACGAGCACGGCGAGACGGTCTGCCAGAGCTGCGGCCTGGTCGTCGAGGAGGACTCGGTCGACCGCGGGCCGGAGTGGCGCGCCTTCGACTCGAAGGAGAAAGACGAGAAGAGCAGGGTTGGGGCCCCGACGACGAACATGATGCACGACAAGGGGCTCTCGACCAACATCGACTGGCGCGACAAGG
>CAZGAX010000045.1:0-24369 GCA_964523745.1 uncultured Halobacteriales archaeon
TAATCCCGACCACCGCCCCGTCACCACCACTCGGCCGCCACCTGTCCGTTATCACCCCACCCCCACCCTCCAACACAATCCTTATACCAGTGCGAACGGTCCCCACGTGCCAGAGATGCCCATAGAACGGCGCATACACGTCTATCGAGCGGACCGTATCTCCGACGGCGCTCGCGTGGTCGACTTCGACGAACTTTCCGACGACCTCCAGCAGGCGTTTTACGCGGCGGTCGACGGATCCGACGACGGCCGACACGCAGAAACGAGTGCGACGGTCGAACGCGAGTTCGAGCGGTACGACGTGGTCCGGTTCACCGACTACTACGGAGTCGACGTCGCCTGACGGCGTGGTGTGTGCCTTCGGGGGTGAACGGCCGCTGGCGCCGCACTGACCGCCGGTTTTAAGCGCTGCTAGACCGTGTCGAGCGTATGTTCGGGAACGGATCGGGACTCTCTCGTCGGCCGGCGGGGCGTCCCGGCGGCGACGGCACTGCCGACGTCCTGACGGTCGACGACGAGGAGGCCAGCGGAGCCACATGAAGCGAACAGCCGACGGACTCCGGGACCGGGTCGCGGTCACCGGCATCGGCGAGTCCGAGTTCAGCAGCGGCGGCGGGAACACCGCCGAACGCCTCATCCTGACGGCGTGTCGGCGGGCCGTTGCCGACGCGGGACTCGAACCCGGGGACGTCGACGGGATACTTGTCGACAGCTACCACGGCGAGAAGACCATCGCTCCCGACGCCCTCGCCGAGACGCTCGGCATCGACCGGCGGTTCAGCACGCCGTTCCTCGGCGGCGGTGGCGGGACGGCGAACGTCGGGAGTCCGCTGCTGGCCGCCCAGGCCATCGACCGGGGGCTGGCCGACCACGTCCTCGTGTACTTCGGAACCGACTACGCCAGCGAGAAGGAACGCGAGAGCGGGTCACCCTACTCGTATCACACCGAAGAACCCCTGAAGGCGAACCTGGAGGTACCGTTCGGCTGGGCGACCCAGCCGGTGTACCTCGCCGGGCACGCCAGACGGCACATGTACGAACACGGGACGACGGCCGAACAGCTGGGCGAAGTCGTCGTCCAGACGCGGGCAAACGCCAGCCACAACGAGAAGGCACAGAAGCGAACCCGGCTCAGCCTGGACGACTACTTCGACAACCGGGTGATCGCAGACCCGTTCCACGTCCTCGACTGCTGTCTCGTCTCCGACGGAGCCGGTGCGTACGTCCTGTCGGCTGCCGAAGACGCCGAGAACGGACCGAACGACCCGGTCTACGTCCACGGCGTCGGGATCGGCCACAGCGACAGGCGCCAGGCCGCCTACCTCTCACAGCACGAGGACTACACGAGCTTCGAATCGGTCGAGTCCGGCGCCCAGGCCTTCGGGATGGCCGGGCTCGAACCGGCCGACGTCGACTTCGCGGAGATATACGACTGCTTCAGCATCACGACTATCATGCAACTCGAAGACCTGGGATTCTGCGAGAAGGGCGACGGCGGGCGGTTCGTCGAGGAGCAGGGCATCACCGTCGCGGACGGCGACTTGCCGGTGAACACGCACGGCGGGCTACTGTCCCAGGCCTACGTCCACGGCATGAACCACGTCGTCGAGGCCGTCCGGCAGCTCCGTGGCACGGCGGACAACCAGGTCGAGCACGCCGAGACGGGCATCGTAACGGGCTGGGGCGGCAACGAACACGCAACGCTGATCCTCGGCCGGGAGGCAGCGCGATGACCGACCTGTTGCTCGAACCCGACCGGGGCAACGAGACGGTTCGCCCGTACTGGGAGGGCTTCGAGGACGAGGAGGTACGCGTTCCCCGGTGTGCGGACTGCGGCGAGTTCCACTGGTACCCGCTGGCGGCCTGTCCCCACTGTGGGTCCGAGAACCTGGCCTGGGAGGCGCTCGACGGACCGATGACGCTGTTCACCTGGGTCGAGGTACGGTACGACTTCGGCCTCTCGGCCCTCGAAGGGAACCTGCCGGTGTACTCGGGCCTCGTGGTCCCGGCCGACGACGAGCGCATCCGGCTTCCCGCGCTGATCGACGCCGACGGCGCTCCCGAAATCGGCATGGAGCTGGCCGTCGAATTCAGGACGGACGACGGCACGACGTATCCCGTGTACGTCCCGAAATAGGATAGGGGGAGGGGAGAACGCAGGGCTGCGTTCCCGGCCCGAAACTCGGCTTCAGTCGGTGACTCTCGGCACGCCACACACCGGGAGGGCCTGGCCGGTGACGTACGAGGCCGCCGGGCTGGCGAGGAACTGGGCGACGTCTGCTATCTCGACGGGCTTGCCGACGTCTCGCTCGACGGACGATCGGTCGATCTCGTCGTCGGTCCCGTCGATGCCCATCTGGGCCTTGATCCCCTCCGTGCCGATGACGCCCGAGACGATGCAGTTGACGCGGACGTCGTCGGGGGCCCAGTTGGCCGAGAGCGACCGGGTGAAGTTGACTATCGCAGCCTTGGCGGCGCCGTAGTGACTCATCTGGCGGGAGCCGTACTGGCCGGACGTGCTCGACAGGTTGACGACCGCGCCGCCGCCGTCTTTCAGCGACGGGCCGGCCTCCTGCGAGCAGTGGTACGTGCCGTGGAGGTTGATGTCGACGATGGTCTTCCAGCCGTTCTCCGAGATGTCGTCGAAGTCGGCCATGAAGCTCGCGCCGGCGTTGTTCACGAGCACGTCCAAGCCGCCGAACGTCGACACCGTCTCGTCGACGAGCCGGGCGACCGCCTCGCGGTCGGTCACGTCACACTCGACTGCCAGGGCGTCGACGCCGTAGTCGTCTTCGATGGCCGACGCCACCGGTTCGATGTCCTCCTGGCTGCGCGAGCAGATGGCGACGTCGACGCCGTCCGCGGCAAACCGCTCCGCGATTCGCTTGCCGATCCCCCGCGATGCCCCGGTGACGAGTGCCGACGAGCCGTCGACGCTGAACTGTTCGAGCGTCATTGAACACAGCAGACACCCCGTAGCACCCTAAATTCATCGGATCGGCCGGTTTGCGTGGATCGACCGGTCGTGTCCTTACTCCAGCGGATTCCGGACGCGCTCGCTGACCGGCCAGTCCTCGACTTCGCTCCGCACGACGTTCCCGGTCGTGCTTCGGGGGAACTCCGCCCGGTCGACGAACTCGATGTAGTGGGGAAGCTTGTAGCTGGCAATCTGCTCGCGGAGGAACGCGAGGAGGTCGTCCTTCGAGAGGTCGGCGCCGTCGGTCACGTCGACGTACGCCTTGGGCACCTCGCCCCAGTCGTCGTCCGGCGTCCGGACGACGCAGGCGTCGACGACCTGTTCGTGCTCGAGGAAGGCCCGCTCGATGGCGGCCGGGTAGATGTTCTCGCCGCCGCACTTGATGAGGTACTTCTTCCGGTCGATGTACCTGTACATCCCGTCCTCGGTCATCTCGAACATGTCGCCAGTCCGGTACCAGCCGTCGTCGAACACCTCCTCGTTCACCTCGCCGTTGCCCCAGTAGCCGCTGAACAGCGTCGGCCCCCTCGCCGCGAGTTCGCCGTACTCGCCCCGGGGGACCTCGTTCCAGTCCTCGTCGACCAGCTTGACGTCGACCATCGGCCCCTCGGTCTTGAGACGGTCCTCGTCGGTGGGGAGCGTGCCGCGTTCGATGGCGTTGCCCGTCAGCGGGGGACAGCTCGTCTCCGTCGCGCCGTAAGTGTTGAGGAAGTCGGCGTCGAAGGCCTCGGTCACCTCCTTGATGGTTTCGGGCGTGTAGAGGTCGGCCATGGACCCGATACGCTCCGTGTCCTCGAAGTCCGACGGCTCGTACCCGCCGGCCTCGTAGGCTTCGAGCAGCGTGTCGACGGTCCCGTGGGCCAGCGGGAGGTAGCCCTGTCCCGGTTCGGTGTACCGGTCGAGGACCACCTCCGGTTTGTAGCTGTCAACCGTGTAGAACACCCCGCCGTTGATGCCGACGACGAACAGCGGTTCGGTCCCCATCACGTGAAACATCGGCTTCCAGGCCGTGTAGCTCGGCCCCATCGACGCCGCCTTGTCCCACATCAGTGCGCGGTTCACCAGCGCCCGGTGGCTGAGGACGGCGCCCTTCGGGAGCCCCGTCGTCCCGGAGGTGTACAGCACGAGGAGGGCGTCTTCTGGCGTGGGAGTGCTGGAGGGAACGGGCTCCCCGGTGCTCCCTTCGGTCAGCAGGTCCTCGTAGGACGTTCCCCACGACTGGTCGTCGAACGTGACGACCTCGGCCGACAGCGAGTCGTCGTCCGCCAGCCAGGCGTGGTTCGACGCCTGTTGTTCCGAGATGACGACGGCGTCGGTCTCGACCACGTCGAGGCAGTGCCTCAGTTCGCGCTCGGCCAGTCGCCAGTTTTCCGTCGCACAGACCGCACCGATCTTCGCACAGCCGTAGATGACCTCCGCGAACTCCGGGCGGTTCTCCGAGATGACCGCCACGGTACTCCCGTAGTCGATGCCCCGCTCGACGAGCGCGTTCGCCAGGCGGTTGACCCGGTCGTCGAGTTCGCCGTACGTCGTCTGGGCCCCGTCCTCGCCGACGATGGCCGTCCGGTCGCTTCTGACCCGAGCGTTCTTTCGAAGAATGTCCCCCACCAGGTACGTCCGAGATGCGGCGAGGAAATCGTCGACGTCGTCGATACCGATATCGAAGTTGACGCGCTCGGTCATCAGTCGGGTGGACCATTCGGAGGGAGAAAAGCGTTCGGGATACCTCGGATATCCCAGCTAAGCGGAGAATACCGACGCGTCACAGCGGTTCGTTGCCGTCGATAATCCGCTCGACCCGGTCGACGAGTACCGGGACGTGGTCGCCCATCGCCCGATAGAGGTCCTTCTCGGAGTTGTTCTCGAGGTAGCGACGGAACCACATCTCGCCGACGGCAGCGCGTTTGAACACCGCCAGCGCCCGGTAGAACCGGTTGTGAGTGAACTCGATACCGGTCCGTCGCTCGTACCGGTCGAGGAGTTCCCGCCGGGTCGAGTAGCCTTCCTTGGCCATGAGCGTTCGCGGCGTCGGTCGCATCGAAACCGGGTTCGGGTCGTCCGGCTCCCACCACGCAGTCAGCAGCCACCCCAGGTCGAAGCGGGGGTCGCCGAGCGTGCTGAGTTCCCAGTCGAAGATCGCCACCAGTTCCGGCGGTTCGCCCGGGCCGTACATGACGTTGTTGAGCATGTAATCGCCGTGAACAAGGGCGTTCGGCGAGTCTCCCGGGACGTTGGCAGCGAGCCACTCGACGACCTCGTCGACCGCCGGCAGGCCTCGCTCCTCGGCAGTGACTTCGAACGCCCACTCGAACTGCTCCTGCCAGCGGTCGACCTGGCGAGAGAGGTAGCCGTCGGGGTAGCCGAACTCGCCCGCCTCCAGGCCGACGGCCTCGTAGTCCACCTGGTGGACCTCCGCGAGGGCGTCGACGAGTTCCGTCCCGATTGCCCGCCGGTGTTCCGGCGACCCGAACCGCTCGGGTTCGCCGTCCCAGATGACGTCTCCCACCACCCGCTCGACGACGTAGAACTCGGCGCCGATGACGGACCGGTCCGCACAGCAGAGAACCGTTCCCGGGACGCGAACGTCCGTTTCCTGGAGCGCGTCGAGGACGCGATACTCGCGGAGGACGTCGTGAGCCGTGTCGGCGGTCGTCCCGCGAGGCGGCCGTCGCACGACCAGGTCCCGCTCGCCCCAGGAGAGAAAGAACGTCTCGTTCGAGTGGCCCGCGTCGTGTCGTTCGAGGGCGACCTCCTCGGCGGGGCCGAGAGCGTCCGCAAGATACGTCGTCAACGCCTGGGGGTCGACTAGGTCGTCGGCGCCGCTGTGACTCGCCACCATACTCACTGAGTAGACAGAGGGCGGAATAAATACTTTTACCGGCGCTAGGGCGGCCGTCTTCGGTCGGTCCCGACGGCCCGCTTGCGGGGCCTCTGGGCCGCTCTGGAGGCGCCTCTGACCAGACTGTCCGGGCTAGCGCACGGTGGACAGCGATTTCTTGCTTCCCCGCCGCCCTCCCCCTGACCAGCAGGCTACGGGTCAGCCGGGTCGGTGGACAGTATTTTTATAGGCCATCACCGTTGCGGCCCGTATGCAGACGGAACTCGAGACGGCAGTCGTCTCGTTCGACTCCGAGACGGGGATCGGACGCGTCGAATTCGACCGCCCCGACTCGCTGAACGCCCTGGACGGACGGCTTCGCGCCGACATCAAGAACGGCCTCAGAGAGCTCGAATCCCGAAACGACGAGGCGGACGGCGTCGCACTCCGGTGTGTGAGCCTGGAGGGACGGGGCGGGAACTTCTGTGCCGGTGCGGACGTCAACGCGTTCGATTCGGAGGCGAGCGGAAACCGCTCCGAGCGCAACCACGTCGAGTTCGTCATGGACTTTCCGGTCCCCGTGGTGGCGAAAATCGAGGGGTACTGCCTCGGCGGCGGCCTCGAACTGGCGATGGCCTGTGACTTCCGTCTCGCCCACGAGGAGAGCAGTCTCGGGCTCCCGGAGGTCGACCTCGGTCTCCTGCCGGGGGCCGGAGGCGTCCAGTTCGTGAGTCGGCTCGCCAGCCCGGCGGTCGCCGTCGACCTGGCGATGACTGGCAAACACGTCTCCGCACGGCGGGCCGAAGAACTCGGTCTCGTCCACCGGGCCGCCGCGGACGACGCGTTCGACGACGCCGTCGACGACCTCCTCGAAACGCTCGCGTCGAAGCCGCCGCTGGCGATACAGGCGATCAAGGAATCTGCACGGTACGCGGTCCAGACGAACCTCGACGAGGGGCGAAGGCTCGACCTGGCACAGATGGAGCAGCTTCTCGAAACGAACGACTTCGAAGAGGCAGCGACGGCGTTCGGGGACGACGAGTACGAACCGGAGTTCGAAGGCCGGTAACTCGGTCGATTGGCAGGCAGGATCGACTCGCGCCGGCCGTCTACACCCGTTCCAGGATGGTCGCGACGCCCTGGCCGAATCCGATGCACATCGCCGAGAGCGCGTAGTCGTCGCCGGTCCGCTGGAGTTCGTGGGCGAGTTTCGTCAGCAGCGCGGAGCCGGTCGCACCGAGGGGATGGCCGTGGGCGATGGCCCCGCCGTTGACGTTCGTATCTTCCCACGAGGCACCCGTCTCCTCGAGCCACGCGGCGACGACCGACGCGAACGCCTCGTTCACCTCGAAGAGGTCGACGTCGTCGACGGTCATGCCGGCTTTCTCCAGCACGCCCTCCGTCGCCGGCATCGGCCCCTTGAGCACCGTAACGGGGTCGACGCCGACGACTTCCGTGGCCACGATGCGGGCCATGGGGTCCCAGCCGTGCGCCTCGGCCGCCTCCTCGCTCGCGACCAGGACCGCAGACGACCCGTCGACGATACCCGAGGAGTTGCCGGCGTGGTGGTAGCCCTCGCCCTCGTCTCTGAAGGAAAGCGGTAGCTGCGAGAGCGACTCCTCGTCGGTGTCCGGACGGGGATGTTCGTCCGTGTCGACGACGGCCGGTTCCCCGTCGAGCGTGGTTTCGACGGGCACGACCTGGTCGTCGTAGCGGCCCTCGTCCCACGCCGCCCCCCAGCGTCGGTGTGAGTCGGCGGCGATGCGGTCCAGTTCTTCGCGCGTCAGGTCCCACTCCTCGGCGATGAGTTCCGCTCCCTCTCCCTGGGAGTTGACCGTCTCGACGTGTTCGAAGTAGGTGTCGGTGAGTCCCGCAGCGTCAGAGCCCATCGGCACCCGTGTCATGTGTTCGACGCCGCCGGCCACCAGCACATCGTGCTGGTCGGCCATCACGGCCATCGCCGCGAAGTTGGCGGCCTGCTGGCCGGAGCCGCACATCCGGTTCAACTGGACGCCGGGAACCGTCTCGTCCCAGCCCGCGACGAGCGGGGCCAGGCGGGCGATGTTTCGACCCTGCTCCTCGACTGGGGTGACACAGCCGTAGATGACGTCCTCGACCACCGCCGGGTCGAATCCGTTGCGCGCTTCGAGCGCTTCCAGCGGGACGGCCGCGAGGTCCTGCGGGTGCGTCTCCGAGAGCGACCCGCCGCGCTTCCCGAACGGAGTCCTGACGGCATCCACGATAACGGCGTTCGACATCGTCGGTGAAAACCGAGTCGACGCATAAAGAGATTCCGCTCACCTTCCCGTCGAGAACGCGCCGACTCGCGGGGCGAGACCGACAGACCGACGGCAGAGGATTTCGTCAGCCGAAACAGCACGGGCGGCAGTCCGGCCTCGATTGGCCCGCCGCCCGTGACACGATACCACGCGGCAAGGAGCGTCGATCGGTGGTTCAACCGGTAGACGCCCAAATATTCGGCGGTTCACGGGGGTGGTAGCGTTCCAGGAGCCGGAGACGGTGAGCTGAACGGACGGGCCTGGCGACTAGCTACATCTGACACGTCTCTGGAGTGACGTCCCGACGAACGAGTGAGAGAACCGTTCGACCACGCCAGCGGCTACAGAATTTGCACTCGATCGGTTCTCGCAGCCGTCTGCGGAGACCGGGCCGCGAGCGACCACCTCTTTTCGTCCTATCACGTCTCTCTACGGAACCGCTCTCGACGGCGTCGATGTGATTTCTGAGCCTGCTGCCCGGTGTCAGGACGCCGTTCACTGCGACTGCGCTCGTTTCGGTGGACGAAATCGACACCAACCGATCACGTGAAGCGGTCAAGCTCCCCCGTAGCACCCGTCTCGCTGCCTCTCGATGCTTCGATTCCTCACCGCACAGCTGTAGTTCCGAGACCGGCCTGGGACGGCCGATGGCGCGAAGTACAATAATTCACCACGTAGGGCGCCGAGATTCCCCGTTTACTCGAACGTCGCGGATGGATTCGAGTCGGTGCCGCCTGTTTCGCTCTCCGGACTTTTATGCTGGAGCGGTTCGTACCCGGCAGTATGAACGCAACCGACGGGACGCCAAACGTTGCTGCGGTAGAGAAGTCGATCGAGATCCTGGAGTTGCTTCGAACGCAAAACGGCGTCACGATAACCGAAGTGGCCGACGAAACCGGCATCAGCAAGACGAGCGTGTATCGGCACCTCCAGACGCTCCACGACAAGGGGTACGTCGTCAAACGCGGTGACGTCTACCACCTGAGTTTCCAGTTTCTGGAGTTCGTCAGTTCGGCCCGCGACCGCGAATCCGGCTACTCGCTGATCGAGCCGAAGGTGAAGGAGCTGGCCGAAGAGACGAACGAACTGGCCCAGTTCACGGTCGAAGAGCACGACCGGGCCATCTTCGTCTACAGGGAGGTCGGTGAGAAGGCCATCCAGATCGCACCGAGGCTGGGACAGCCGCTTCACCTTCACGCGCTGGCAGGTGGAAAGGCGATCATCTCCCAGTGGTCCGACGACCGCATCGAGGAGTTCGTCGCGGAAAACGGGTTGCCGAGCCACACGGAGAACACGATCACGGACCCGGCGGAGTTCATGGACCAGATGGAGCGGATACGGGACGAAGGGCACGCGCTGAACGACCAGGAGAGCACGAACGGCCTCCGTGCCGTCGGCGTACCCGTCAACAAACCCAACGGCGACGTGCTCGGCGCGATTACCATCTCCGCCCCGACAAACCGGATGCAGGACGACGTGTTCCACGAACGGGTACCGGACCTCCTCAAGGGCGTCACGAACGAGATCGAACTGAACTTCACCGTCATGTAACGGCCCGGTCTAGCGGCGTTTCTCTCCCTTGCGTGGCACCGTGACTTGCGTGACGAGATACGCCGTGCCGGCTATATCATAACAGTAGTACTGCTGTTAGTATTTATTCGCGGCCGCCACCGGACTGAAACGGGAACAAGAGCTATACGATACCCCCAACAACGTCGGCCCATGACGGACGGCGACGAGGATTCCAGGCGGTCACCCGGTCGGAGAGGCAAGGTGTTGCGCCTCGTCGAGGAGTACGGCCTCGACGGGATCGGCGCCGAACTGGAACGGTCCTGGACGGCCGAGGGGTCCGAGCGGCGGAGTCTCCGCGAACTCGCGGACTACTTCAACCGCCAACTCCTCGCCGAGGCGATGACCGAGGCGGGTATGCAACCCCGTCCCGACAGCGTCGAACGAACCTACGAACACCTGACGGACGAGACGACCGAGGCAGACCGGATCCGAACGCGTCGGCAACTCGAACGGGAGGGCGTCGACGTCGAGGACGTGCGCGACGACTTTCTCACCTACCAGGCGGTCCGGACGTACCTCACGGAGCACAGGAACGTCGAGTACGAAGGGAACGACCGGCCCCGGATAGACGTGGAGCGAGAGAACGTACAGCGGCTCCGTGGACGAACAGCGGCAGTCTCCGAGAGCAAACTCGAGCAGTTGCGCAACGCCGACGACGTGTCCATCGGGAGCTTCCAGACGTCCGTCGACGTCAACGTCCTCTGTGAGGACTGCGGTGGGCGCTTCGAGTTCGACGAACTCCTGGATCGAGGCAGGTGTCGCTGTGACGACGACGGAACGACGTAACGCGATTGGCCACCCTGGCGCAGGCGTTTGAACCCGTCGACTCACGCTCCGGATCGGGCGTTGCGTAAAGATTTATCAGTCCCTCATCCGATGCACGGGGTATGAGCCTCGAACAGTCCAGTAGCCCAACGGGGACGCTTCGAGCGAAGAACGTCGGTGGGATTCGAGAGACAGCGGTCGAATTCTCGCCCGGCGTGACCCTCCTCGTTGGACGCAACACGACGAACAGGACGTCCTTCCTCCAGGCGTTGATGGCGGCACTCGGTGGGGACGACGTCGCGGTCAAGGGCGACGCCGACGTCGCCGAAGTAGAGCTCGAACTCGGTGACGAGGAGTACACGCGGCGACTCAGACGGGAGTCCGGGAGTGTCGTGAGCGAGGGAGACCCGTATCTGGACGACGCAGTGCTGGCAGAACTCTTCACGTTTCTCCTCGAGTCGAACGAGGCACGTCGTGCCGTCGCCACCGGTGGCGACCTTCGCGACATCATCATGGAGCCCGTCGACACGGAAGCGATCCAGGCGGAGATCGAGTCCCTGGTTCGTGAACGCGAGTCCCTGGAGGAGGAACTGGAGGAGATTTCGGACCTCAAGGGGACGCTGCCGGAACTCGAAGAGGAGCGGGCGAGCCTCGAAGACGAGATCGAAGAGAAGCGAGCGCAGTTGGCCGAAACCGAGTCCGAACTCGAGTCGATGGACGAGGGCGTCGAAGAGACGCGGGAAGCGAAATCACAGCTCCAGGAGAAACTCGACGAGTTGCGCGCCAAGCGAGGCGAACTCGACGACGTCCGATACGACCTGGAGACCGAGCGCGAGAGCCTGGATTCCCTCGAGAGCGAGCGGCGGACCCTCGAGTCGGAGGTCGAGGACCTGTCGGAGCCACCGGAGACGGAAATCGAGGACGTCGAATCGCGGGTCGACCAGCTCCGGACGCAGAAACAGCGCATCGAAACGGAGGTAGACGACCTCCAGAGCGTGATCGGCTTCAACGAGGAGATGCTCTCGGACGCCGATTCGGACGTCTTCCGGTCGTCGGCGGAACCGTCCACGGACGACGTGACCGACCAGCTCCTCGAAGAGGACGAAGTGACGTGCTGGACGTGCGGGACGGAAGTCGGCCGGGACGAGATCGAATCGACGCTCGACCAGCTCCGGGAACTGAGCCAGGCACGGATCGGCGAGCTGACCGACCTCGAGGACGAGATCGACGAACTACGGGCCGAGAAACGGGAACTCGAACAGACCCGGCAGGAATACGACCGGCTCACCGACCGCCTCGACGAACTCGACGACGAGATCGCCGAATCCGAGGCGGCCATCGAACGGCTGCAGGACAGCCGCGAGGAACTCACGGACGAGATCCAGGCGATCGAAGACGAAGTCGAAGACCTGGAGGACGAGGACCGCAGTGCCGTCCTCGACCTGCACAGGGAGGCCAACGAGATAGAGTACGAACTCGGCCGCCTCGAGAACGACCTCGAACGCGTCGAGGGAAACATCGCTGACGTGGAAGACCGCATCGAAGCGGAGGCAGAGATCCAGTCGCAACTCGATGCGGTCAAATCCGAGATAGCGGACAAGCGGACCGCGATAGAACGTATCGAAGAGTCTGCCATCGAGGAGTTCAACGAGCACATGGAGACCGTGCTCGAGAAGCTGAACTACACGAACATCGAACGCATCTGGCTCGAACGCGTCGAACGCGAGGTCCGCGAAGGAAGGCAAACGGTGACCAGGAGCGTCTTCGAACTCCACGTCGTTAGAAAGACGGAGTCAGACGTCGCATACGAGGACACTGTCGACCACCTGTCGGAGAGCGAACGGGAGGTGACCGGACTGGTGTTCGCCCTCTCGGGATATCTCGCCCACGAACTGTACGAGGACGTTCCGGTCATGCTCCTCGACTCGCTCGAAGCTATCGACTCCGAACGGATCGCGACCCTCGTCGACTACCTCCAGGAGTACACGGAATACCTCTTCGTCGCGCTCCTGCCCGAGGACGCAGCGGCGCTCTCGGACGACTACGAGTACGTCACCGACATCTAATCGGCGGCGTCCGTCTTCCCATACGGGCAGTTCCATAACAACAGTACTGGTGTTATGATCTGTCCGACACAGCCGACCCGGTAACCGATCGGCGGGTCCACGTCGCCTGCGATGTCCGGTCGGGTACTCTCGGACGTGAACAGACGGTAAGGGACTGCTGAACGGCGAGAGTTGACAAAATAATGCGTATAGAAATATTAGAATATAGATTATTCTTGAGATGAGTTTCCGGCGACGACGTTTCCCCACTGAATTCGGACGGCAGCGATCGTCGGTAGGAGCCCGGATGCGGCAAGAATCCGGAGAATAGACGAGTTACGTCAGACAGAGCCTTCGGCGTCGGGGCCGCCGGAATCGGATCGAGGGACTCGGTCGGAGAGGTCCGCTTCGTCGAGAAGTCGACGGACGTGACGCGTCGTGTAGTCGACCCCGAACTCGTCACGGATGAACCGGCGGACGAGTTCGAGCGTCCACGTCTGTCGCTCGTATCCGACCGAGGTTGGCGGGTCCGCGACCGCCGCTTCGAGTCGCTCCCGGTCTGCCCCAGATAGGGCAGGAGGACGGCCGGGCCTCGGCCGGTCCCGAACGGCCCGGTCGAGGGGTTCGGCCTCGATCCGGTCGAACCACCGATAGATGGTCGCCTCCCTCACGGCGAGCCAATCCGCAATCATCGGCACTGACGGGCCGCGTTTGTAGATCAGGGCTGCGACCAGCCGCATCGCCTCCTTCTTTCCATCCACCCGTCCGAGGGCGGCCTCGAGTTCGTCCGTGGAGACGCCGTCGAGCCGTGCCATCGACTGTACTGTACTTTGTACAAATATAAATATACGGTTTTTTCTGTCCCGACCGGCAGGTGGATCGTCCCCACTCTCGACGTAACGCGGGACGGCCACCCGGCGCAGGGGACGGTGGAACAGTGGCGACGCGATCATCTGTGATTTTCTATAGGATGGTTGTATACTCAGATCCAATTAGCTTCTCCAGTCGATTGCGTTCGCCACACTATCAGTTTTTCATAAAATAAGCGGTCGACCGGGCGAGTGCATTCGTTGAACGGGCCAGAGGACAGCTAGCGAGAGTCCGTCTATGCCCCGGTCGTTGCAGAAACGGGAGTGACACAACCTCACCGGGAGACGGCCGTATCTACTGCAAACACCGTTTCACCCGGATACGACGGCTGTCACGCCCCTGGAGTGCCACTGCGTCACGGCTGCTCCGGTACTGCTAGAACGTTCTAGCGGCGTGCTAGGGCTCAGACACCGAGCGGACAGTCCGGTCCGGTCGACAAACGCGTCGAGCGCCACGAAGAACCGGCCAATCCGGAGAGCCTTTCCGATTAGTGATGTATTTTTTGTAGCTGTTCCCCCTATATAAGACTGATTTCTTACATTAATTTGTATTTGATGGTTATGCCGAGCGGGCCCGTCGGTTGGGTCGTCCGGACGAACACGGGGCGGTCCCGAGCAGCCGAAACTCGTCGTGCCGACGG
The DNA here is from genome assembly GCA_964523745.1 of uncultured Halobacteriales archaeon. Classification (GTDB taxonomy): domain Archaea; phylum Halobacteriota; class Halobacteria; order Halobacteriales; family Haloarculaceae; genus CAZGAX01. The sequence continues at coordinate 13,967 of CAZGAX010000045.1, forward strand.
GCGTCGCCAGGGTGACCGGGACGGTCAACCCCCCGGGAGCCTGAAGGCGCGGGGCATCGGCAGGCCACCCGTGCCGTTGCCCGCAGTCGTGACGTTCACCGGCCAGTACTCGACGCGGAAGATGGCGACGCCCTGGTTTTCGTACACCAGTTGGAACCGGTCGGCGCTCAACATCCGGGTGATCGTCTCGGTGGGCATCGACTTGGCCTGGCCCCGGACGGTGTAGTGGCCCTTCGGCAGGTAGACGTAGTCGGGGTGGCGGTCGGCGCCGGCGATGCGGTCGGTCAGGCAGGTCGCGTTCCGGCAGGCCGAGACGTTTTTGAACAGTTCGACCTCCTGGTAATAGCCCTCGGTGTCCTTCCACTCGTATCCCCACGGCCCGAGCACGATGGACCGGTTACTGAACACGGGGAGCCACTCGGCGGCGTCGCTCGTGACCACGAAGTCCGCGGAGGGGTCGGTGTTGTCGGCCACCCACTCCATCGCCGCTTCGTCGTCGGCGTCCATGTACTGGGGCTGGGTGGGGCTGCTGTGGTGGGCAGTGTTGAGCGCGCCGCCGGCGTACAGCGCGCCAGCCCCACCGGTCGCCAGGACGATGAGTGCCACGACAGCCACCGGGGCAATCCCTCGACCGACGCCCTGGACGGCGCTGCGAACCGACCCCTGCTGGACGCGCCGGTGGACGGCTGGTGCGACGGCGTCGGCTACGAAGAGGGCGGTCAGCATCGACCCGGCGACGAACAGGAACCGGTTCTTCCCGACGACGTACGTCGCCGTCAGGACCCACGCGAGGAGGAAGTATCGTTTCCGAAGGACGGCGTAGGCGCCGCCGGCGTACGCCAGGAAGTACATTCCCGTCTCGGGGTTGAGTTCGATCCACAGCGGTGCGCTGGCGTCGCCTATCGGGTAGACGAACTGGTCGAGCAGCCGCTCGGCCCCGCCCAGCAGGCCGCTGTGGGTCCCAGACGCCGTCAGGAAGACGTCGAAGCCGTGGGTGGCGGCCACCTGTGTCCACCACGGCGAGGCGATGAGGAGACCACCGAGGGCGACGGCTGCACCGGCCGCGAGGCCCCGCAACGAGCGGTCGAAGGCCACGTAGGCCAAGAGACAGCTCACGCCGAAGAAGACGGTGTACACCGGGTGGGTGAGGACCGTCAGGCCGAACAGCACCGTCGCGGCGACGAGCCACCGGCGCTCGCCCGTCCGGAACAGTTTGATGCTTGCGTAGATGCCGGACAGGGCCAGCGTCAGGGCCAGCGCCCGGACGAACCCGCCGGCCGACAGGTGCCAGCGCAACGCCGTCGGCGTCACCGCGAACAGCAGCGTCGCCAGGCCGGCCTGCCGGGGCGACGATAGGAGGTTCCGGGCGATGGCGTAGTACGGCACCAGGTACGCGATGACGAACAGCCCGGGGAGGTACAACGAGATGGCGACGGGCGAGAACCCGAGGTCGAGCAACACGGCCGTCATGTAGAAGCCCAGCGGCGGGTAGGCGAAGGGCACGCCGCCGTTGCCGTAGTGGGGAACGGTTGCGGGCAGGTGGTAGCCGTGTTTGATCAGTTCCTCGCCCATCTGGAGATACATACCGCCAGCGTAGGCCGGGTACTGGTGGGTGAGCAGGTAGGTCGCGTAGACCGCCACGCCGGCAGCCAGCGCGAAACAGAGCCACGGCCAGTCGCCGTCCGGGAGGGCAACCAGGGGCGAGCCGATTCGTCGGTCGCTGTCGGGCTTGGTTTCGTGTGCCATGATTCGAGGGCGGGACCACACCAGGGACCGGCGCGGGATTCGGCCAGTGTGCGGTCTGACGGACGACGATACCGACCGAGACACCATTACTATCGATCGGTTAACGCCGCGTTGCAGTCGTTGTGCTACCGCAACAGTACGAGTCCATCCGGAAAGGATAGGCTAACCGACGGGACGTGGCTGGAGTTGGCCGGACGTGACCGGGGCTGGCGAGACGAACCTCGGGCCCGTCTCCGGCCGGTCGGTTACGGAGGTCCGCCGAGGGTAGCGTTTACCATGCAGTGTGACCTACGGACGAGGTGACGACCGACACCACCTCTCACGGCATGAGTTCCGAACTCCACCCACCATGACGCCCGACGACGACCAGTCCAGCCCGACGGAGAAGCTACGCCTCCAGCAGCGCCTCGACGTCTCGGACGACGTCCTCGAGGACGCCATCGACCTCTACGACCAGGTCCTCGACGCCGACCTGCGCGGTCACCAGACCGCTGCGGTCCCTATCGCGGTGCTGTACATCGCCATCCGCCGGCGCGGCGTCGCCCGGAACATCGAGGAGGTCGCGGCGGCCGCCGACGTGTCGACGCCCGAACTCTACCGGACGGCACGGGCCGTCTCCGACCGACTCGACCGCGGCATTCCGCCAGCCGAACCGGAGCTGTACGTCGGCCGGCTGGCCGACGAGACCGGCGTCTCGGAGACTATCGAACGCCGCGCCATCGAGGTGCTCGGCCGGTCGAAAGACGCGGGGCTCCACAGCGGCCGGAACCCGGAGGGGCTCGCGGCGGCCGCCATCTACACCGCGCTGGCCGAGGCTCACGACGACTCGCCGGTCTCCCAGCGGGAACTCAGCGAGGCTTCGAGCGTCGGCACGGTCACGATCCGGCGGAGTTACCAGGACATGCGCGAGGTCGTCGACGAGGACTGACCGGGGCAACGCCCTTGCCCCTGGCCCGCCCAGTGCGTGCCAACCGATGCCACCCGACTACACCGGTGCGGACCTGTTCGTCGACGCCCTGGCCGACTACGGCGTCGAGCACGTCTTCGGGAACCCCGGAACGACCGAACTTCCGGTGATGGAGGCGCTGGCCGACGGCGACCTCGAGTACGTCCTGGGCCTCCACGAGGACGTCGCCGTGGGGATGGCCGCCGGCTACGCCAGCACGCGCCGGTACCACAGCCACCACGACGAGTCCGTCCTGCCGCTGGGCGTCGCCAACCTCCACATCACGCCGGGACTGGCCCACGGTCTCGGCAACGTCTACGCCGCGTCCGTCGCCGGGTCGCCCCTCCTCGTGACGGCGGGGAATCACGAGCGAGACTTTCGCCACGAAGAGCCGATCCTCTCGGGCGACCTCGTGACGATGGTCGACCAGTTCACCAAGTGGAGCGACGAAGTGCTGGACGTCAGTGCACTGGGGACGATGCTCCGGCGGGCCTGCCGGGTGGCGCTGACGCCGCCTACCGGCCCCGTGTTTCTGGCCCTCCCGCAGGACGTCATGCTCGAAGCGACGAGTCCCGACGCCATCGAACCTCTTGGACCGATCCCCGACGCCGGCGGGGGCGACCCCCGCCAGCTAGAGCGTGCCGCCGATCTGCTCGTGGACGCCGACGACCCCGTCCTGGTCCTCGGCGACGGCGTCGCCCGGTCCGGCGCCGTGGACGCCGCCGTCGACTTCGCCGAGGCCGTCGGCGCTCGCGTCCACGCCGAGATCCTGGCCTGCGAGGTGAACTTTCCCGGCGACCACCCGCTGTGGATCTCCCACATCCCGCCGGACGAAGGGCTGGCGTCCATGCTGATGGGCAGCGACACGCTGGTCTTCGTCGGCTGCTCGACCAACACCACGCTGTTGAACCACGAGTCCCCGCTGGTCGACCCGGACGCCACCTGCATCCACGTCAGCCAGGACGCCTGGCAGGTGGGCAAGAACCAGCGCGCCGACGCCGCCGTCGTCGGGGACCCGGGCCGGGTGATGGCCGCCCTGGCCGACCGCCTCGCCGGGCGCCTCTCAGAGGACGAGCGCCGGCGCCGCGTCGAACACGTCGAAACCCTCGGGGACTCGCTGGCCGACACCATCTGGGGACTCAGCGAGGACGACGCCCCCGAGGAGGAGACGCGGCCCTCGAAAGCCGCCCTCGTCGACGCGCTCCGCGAGGTTGCCCCGGACGCCTTCGTCGTCGACGAGGGCGTCACGGCGAAGTACCCGCTCCTGATTCGCTGGTCGATGGAGCCCGAACAGTTGCTCTCGAACAAGGGCGGCGGCCTGGGGTACGGGCTGCCCGCCGCCGTGGGGGCCGCCCTCGCCGAATCGATGCGGGACGAGCCCCGGACCGTCGTGGGCTACGTCGGCGACGGGTCGTACCTCTACTACCCCCACGCGGTCTACAGCGCCGTCCGGCAGGACCTCGACCTGACTGTCGTGGTGCCGGACAACCGCAATTACCGCATCCTCAAGGACAACACCCGGAAGATATTCGGCGGGACCGACGCCGACCACGACTACGTCGGGATGGACTTCGACCCGGCCGTCGACCTCGTCGCGAACGCCGAGAGCCACGGCGCCCGGGGCCACCGCGTCGAGACGCCCGACGGCCTCGAACCGACGCTGGCGACCGCCATCGAGTCAGAGGGCGTCGATATCGTCGACGCGCTCGTTCACGACTGACGGTCGGAAATCCGGTCAACGAAACTGACAGGGGCTTTTTCTCCTCCGCTCGCGAACACCTGTCGAACCAGGCATGTGGCACCCGCACCCCTACGTGCTGTCGATGGCGGTTGCCACCCTGATTTCGCTCGCTCTCGTCGGGTTCGCCTGGCGACGGCGCCCGCAGGTCGGCGCGACGGCCTTCGCGGTCTTCATGCTCGGCCCCACCATCTGGCTGGGCTTTCACGTACTGGAGGTCCTGGCGACCGATGCCGCCGCCAAGGTTCTCTTCGCCGACCTGCAGTGGGTCGGCGCGGTGTTGATCCCGGCCGGCTTGCTCGTCTACGCCCTGGAATACACGGGCCGAGGGGACTGGATCGGCCCCCGGCTGCTCGCCGTGCTCGCCGTCGAACCCGTCGTCCAGGTGGGGCTTCTCGCCACGAACGCCCGGTACCACCTGCTGTGGGGAGAGCCGAGCCTGGTGACGGTCCGACTCGCCGGCGACCCGATCCGACTGGTGACCGCCGACGCGGCGGTCGGAACCTACGTCCACGTCCTCTACACCTACGTGGCACTCGCCGTCGGCTCGCTCCTCCTGCTGGGCTACGTCTTCCGGTCGCACACGCTGTACCGACGGCAGGGAGTCGCGATCGTCGTCGGCGTGGTCGTCCCCTGGGTCGCGAGCGTGGTCGGACTGGTCACGTCGCTGTTGTTCGACCTGATGCTCTTCGGGTTCCTCGTCTCCGGGATCACGTTCGCGGTCGCGATGTTTCGCTACGGCCTCCTCGACATCTCCCCCGTCGCACGCGACGCCGTCATCGACAACGTCAGCGACAGCGTCGTGGTCTCCGACCGCGAGGGACGGATCGTCGACATCAACCCGCAGGCGCTCCGGTTCGTCGACGCCGACGAGACCGAGGTGATCGGCCGCCCCGCGACCGAGGTGTTCGCCGACTACGCAGACGTCATCGAGCGGTTCCAGAACGAGAACCATCCCACCGAGGAGATCGCCGTAGACGTGAACGGTGACACCCGGTACTTCGACGTCGACCTGTCTCCGCTCCGGGACCGCAACGGCACCGAAGTCGGGACCATCCTCGTGGGTCGGGACATCACCGACCGCCGCCAGCGCGAAGAGCAACTCCGGGACGCAAACGAGCGACTGGAGGCGTTCGCCGGGGTCGTCTCCCACGACCTCCGGAACCCCCTGCAGGTCGCCGCGGGGAACCTCGCGCTGGCGAAACGCGACTGCGAGAGCGAGTACCTGGACGCCGTCGGCCGGGCGCTGGACCGGATGGACCACATCATCGAGAACGTCCTGGAACTTTCCCGCGCCGACGCGGAAGCCGTCGACGCCACGTCGGTCTCCGTCGCCACCGCCGCCAATAGCGCCTGGGAGACCGTTGGAACGCACGACGCGACTCTCGTCGTCGAAACCGACCGGGAGATCACCGCCGACCCGAACCACCTGTCACACCTGTTCGAGAACCTGTACCGAAACGCCGTGGAGCACGGCTCCACGAGCCCTCCCTCGCAAACTCGCGAGGACGCCGTCGAACACGGTGGCGACGACGTCACCGTCACAGTCGGCGCACTCTCGGACGGCGACGGGTTCTTCGTCGCCGACGACGGCCCCGGCATCCCGGCAGCCGAACGCGACGAGGTGTTCGCGTCCGGCTACTCGACCGACGACGGCGGCACCGGTCTCGGACTGAGCATCGTCCAGCGAATCGCAGAGGCCCACGGCTGGTCCGTCTCCCTCACGGAGAGCGGGGCCGGCGGCGCACGCTTCGAGTTCCACACCGGCTGAGTCGACTGTCGCGGGCCAGCGACCGGACCTCGGTCTCAGACGGCGTCACCTGCGTCGGCAGCTTCGTTTCCGAGGAGCCCCGTAACGTCTCCCGGTTCCTCCGCCACGCCGAGTGAGTCACTCCGTCGTCTCGGGGAAGATTTTCCCCGGATTCAGCGTCCCCGCCGGGTCCAGGGCGTCCTTCACGGCTCGCATCGCCGCGACGGCGTCGGCGCCGTGTTCCGACAGGAGGTAGTCGCGCTTGCCCCGGCCGATGCCGTGTTCGCCGGTGCAGGTCCCCCCGAAATCGACGGCGCGGTCGACGATGGCGTCCGAGACGGCCTCGCCGGCCGCCACGCTGTCGGGGTCGTCGGGGTCGACCAGTACCGAGTAGTGGACGTTGCCGTCGCCGGCGTGGCCGAAACAGGGGATCGTGAGGTCGTGCTCGGCGGCGCGGTCCTTTGCGAACCGGATTATCGCGGGGAGCGTGCTGATGGGGACGGTCACGTCGCCGGGTTTCAGGGGCTCCAGGTCGGGGTCCCAGGTCTGGATTGCGTAGGCAAGCTGCTTGCGAGCCTGCCAGAGGTCGTCCATCGTCTCCTCGTCGGCCCACTCGATCCGGGCCGGGTCGTGGGCAGACAGGATCGATTCGGCGAATTCGACCTCCTCGTCGACCCCGTGGTTGGCGTGGCATTCGAGGAACACCATCGGCGCGTCCGGGAGGTCGGTCCCCAGGTAGTCGTTGGCCATCGCGGCGCAGGTCGCGTCGACGAGTTCGATCTTCGCCACGTCGACCCCCGACTGCACCGCGTCCATCACCGCCTCGGCAGCGTCGTCGAGCGTCTCGAATACGGCCCGGCCACCACGTATCTGTGCGGGCCGGCCGGAAAGCTCGAGCGTGGCCCGGGTGACGACGCCGAGCGTGCCCTCGCTCCCGACGACGAGGTCGGTGAGATTGTAGCCGCTGGAGGTCTTGACCGCTTTCGAGCCCGTCTCGATGACGGTGCCGTCCGCGAGAACGACTTCGAGTTCGAGCACCCAGTCTGCCACCTCGCCGTACTTCACCGTCCCCATTCCGCTGGCGTCGTTGGCGATCATCCCGCCTATCGTCGAGATGTCGCCCGAGGAGGGTAGCGGCGGGAAGAACAGGCCTTCACTCGCCACGGCCTCGTCGACGTCGGCGCCCAGGACACCGGGTTCGACGTCGACCTGGAAGTCGTCGGGACGCACGTCCAGCACGGCGTCCATCCGGGACAGGTCGAGGCTAACGCCGCCGTGGGCCGGCACAGGATTGCCCTCGAGGCTCGTCCCGGCGGCGTAAGGCGTCACCGGGACGCCCCGCTCGGTAGCGGCGGCGAGCGCGTCGGACACCTCGGCGGTCGACTCGGGCCAGACCACCGCGTCGGGCACCACGCCGGTGCCGCGCTGGTCGGCGGCCCAGTCCCCGGCGTGGCTCTCGCGGGCCGACTCCCCCAGTGACACCCGGTCGTCCGGCAACACGTCGGCGAGAAACGAACAGTCGTGTGCCATACGTCGCCACGTGGCACCCGGACCGTATAATTTCGACCCCGCTCGTCACCAGCCGCCCACCCCGCTCAGTGCAACGACTCGTCCAGTGCCGCCTCCACCCGGGTTTCGAGCGTCCCGTCGGTGAGCAGCCCCCTGGCCGTCTCGACGTCCTCGCCGACCGGGCGGTCTTCGTCCAGCGGCGGAACGTGTTCCCGGACCAGATCCGCGGCGGCGCCGGTGCCAGCCCCCGGCGACAGGCCGTCGCCGACGAACTCCAGGGCCTGGGTCGCACAGACGAGTTCGGTCGCGACGACGTGAACCGTATTCTCGACGGCCTCGCGGGCTCCGAGAGCACACTGGGCGCTCATGCTGACGTGGTCTTCCTGGTTGCCGCTGACCGGAATGGTATCCGTCGCCGGGCGTCCCTGCGTCCGGGTCGTGCTCACGAGGTCGGCCGCCGTGTACTGGGCGATCATGTATCCCGACTGGAGGCCGCTGTTCGGCGCCAGGAACGGCGGCAAGTGGTCCTCCTGGATTTCGGGGTTGAGCAGCCGGTCGGTCCGGCGCTCGCTGATCGAGGACAGGACGGCGAGGGCGCTCGTGACGTACTCCAGGGGTAGCGCCAGGGGCTCGCCGTGGAAGTTCCCGCCCGACATGACCGCCGCGTCGGCGGTGCCGCTGGCGCGGTCGTCGACCCGCTCGGCGTCGAAGACGAGCGGGTTGTCGGTCGCGCTGTTGAGTTCCGTCTCGACGGCGCGCCGGAGGTGGGCCACGGCGTCACGGACGGCGCCGTGGACCTGGGGCGTACACCGGATGGAGTAGGCGTCCTGGACCCGGTCGCAGTTGCGGTGGGACTCGACGATTTCCGAGTCGGCCGTGAGAGTTCGGACGTTGGCGGCGGTGGCGGCGTGACCGTCGTGGGGACGTACCTCGGCCAGCCGGGGGTGAGCCGGGACGGTCGACCCCATCGTCACCTCGGTCGTCAGCGCCCCCGTCACGTCGGCGGCCCGAACCGCCCGCTCGGCGTCACGGACGGCGAGGGCGGCCAGACCCAGCGTCAACTGGGTGCCGTTGATCATCGCCAGGCCCTCCTTGGCTTCGAGGGAAAGCGGTTCGAGGTCACGGGCGGCGAGGGCCTCGTCGCCAGGGAGGCGATCGCCGTCGACCAGTGCCGCTCCCTCGCCGATGGTCACCAGCGCGAGGTGGGCCAGCGGCGCGAGGTCGCCGCTGGCGCCGAGGCTTCCCTTGGCCGGCACCACCGGATGGACGCCCTCGTTGAGCATGGCAACCAGGAGGTCGACGACGCGTTCCCGGACCCCCGAGTAGCCCTTGACGAGGGCGTTGAGTCGGGTGACGAGCATCGCTCTCGTCTCCGGCACCGAGAGGTCCCGGCCGGTCCCGGCGGCGTGACTCCGCAGGAGGTTCGTCTGGAGGGCCTGGATGTCCTCTGCGGGGATGCGCTCCTGGACGAGCTGGCCGAAGCCGGTCGTGACGCCGTAGACCGCCTCGTCGGCCTCAAGGATGGACTCGATCCGGTCGCGTGACTCCCTGACGGCCTCGCGGGCTGATTCGGGGACTGACACCGGGACGGCGTCGCGAGCCACGGCCTCGACGTCTGCTGGCGTGAGTGACTCGCCGTCGACGACTACTGAAGCGGTCACGCGGCTCCCTCCTGGGGCACGTGGCGGCCGGACGGGGCGCTCTGGGCGGACATGACTTCCCGGGACTTGGGCACCGGCGCACTAATGGATTACCCGCTGAACGAGTGAAGACAGTTTGCCGCTTGCAGTTGGGCGAACAGCCAGAAAGCCCCGACCCGCTGGACTCCCTGGACTCGCTGCGCTCCTCGTCCTCCGGGCTGCGGTGGCCGCAGGTCACACCTGCGGCACTAGCGAGAGCTTCGTTCTCGCGTCGCTTGCGTCGTCTCAAACGCCGAGCGGGTGGTCGGCGTACGCCGACCACCTATAACGTAGCGGCGAAGCCGCCACGCGACCGGCCCCTTTCAGTCCCGCCTGAGTCGGCTGCTTGGCCAAGCTATGTGGGTGGGACTGAAAGGGGCGACCGGCTGGACGAACCCGGACGATGCAAGCACCGCAGCGAGGGAGCGAAGCGACCGAGTGAGGAGCGCAGCGAGTCCCGGGAGTTCAGCCGGTCGGGGCTTTCTGGCTGTTCTCGATAGACGTTACATTATTGCTCGCTCCAACCCCACTTTATCCACCACCGACCATGCGGTCTTCGTCGGCCCACTCCCGTTCGCGGAGTTCGAACTTCTGAACCTTTCCGGTCGAGGTCGTCGGCAGCTCCCCGACGAACTCCACCCGACGGACGGCCTTGTAGTTCGCCAGGTGCTCCTTCGTGAATTCGGTCAGTTCCTCGGCCGAGGTGCCGGGATTCCCCGGGTCGCCGTTCTGCGGGACGACGAACGCCTTCGGGGTCTCACCCCACTCGTCGCTCGGCGCCGGGATCACCGCGACCTCCTTGACGGCGTCGTGGTCGAAGAGGACGTCCTCGAGCTGGATCGACGAGATGTTCTCGCCGCCGGAGACGATGATGTCCTTCTTGCGGTCCTGGATGTAGATCATGCCGGACTCGTCGACCGTGGCGAGGTCGCCGGTGTGATACCAGCCCTCGGCGCGGTCGTTGAAGGCTTCCTCGGTCGCCTCGGGCTTGTTCCAGTAGCCCTCCATGACCTGGTTGCCCCGGACGACGATCTC
>CAZGAX010000046.1:0-24235 GCA_964523745.1 uncultured Halobacteriales archaeon
CGGGGAACTGGTCGTCGTGTTCGCCGGCGATGACCTCGTCGGCGGCCTCGACGATGCACTCTGCCTTGTCCCCGGGAATCAGGCCGAGGTCGTCGTTGGCCAGCGCGGCGGACTTCTTGACGATGCCGAGGGCTCGAACGAACCGTCGGCCGAACGTGACGTCGCTGATCGGGAAGTTCTCGACGGCCCGCTGGGTCTGGGCCCCCCAGTAGGCGTCGGCGGGCACCTGCATCTCGCCGAGACTGTCGCGCTCCGTCCGGTAGTCCTGGTCGTCAGCCATGTCTGACCGTCCGAAGTCAGGCGCGTAAAAGCCACCGATTCCGGCGTCACGGCGGCGGTGCCCGGGCGTGGAACCGGGTACCAGAGCGGCGGTACCTGGGCATCGATCCGGGTACCAGGGCGGTGGGTCGGCGACGGGAGCCGGTTCCGCTGTCGGCTCGGGGCATCGTCCCGACACCCAGGTGGGTTGCGGTGACCGAGCAGGGGTTTCAGTCTTCTCCGGCGGCGTCCGAATCGGTCGTCGCGTCACCGTCGGTGGACTGCAGGTCCTCGACGGCCGTGCTGACCTCGCGAACGACCCGTTGTTGTTCGGCGCTCGCGTCGGCAGCCTCGCTGGCGACGCTGGCCATCGTCTCCGCGCCGTCGCTGGCGTTCTCGAGGTCCGAGACGACGCCCTCGACCCGGTCGCTCAGGTCGCTGTTCACCGTCGATATCTCCTCGATGCCCTCGGCGGACTCCCTGACCCCCGCCGCGATGGCTTCGAGAGCGTCCAGCGCCTCGGCGATCCGGTCGCCGGTCCGTGCGGTCTGGTCGTGGGCAGCCTCGACGGCCGTGACGGTTTCGTCGGTCCGCTCTTCGACCGCGACGATCTGGTCGCGGATCGACTCCGTGTGGTGCCGGGTCTCCTCGGCGAGTCCCTTGACCTCGTCGGCGACCACGGCGAATCCCTCACCCTCCTGGCCAGCCCGGGCCGCCTCGATGTTGGCGTTCAGCGCCAGCATGTTCGTCTGCTCGGCGATGTCCGCGACGAGTTCCACTACCTCGTCGATCGAGTCGATGGCGTCCTGGAGGCGAGTGACGGTGTCGACGAGGTCCTCGCTGGTCTCCAGAACGTCGTCGGTGGCGGCCTTCGCCTCCTGGGCGGCGGTCCGACCCTCGCTGGCCTGTTCGCGGGTTTCCCTGGCGGCTTCGGCGACCTCCTGGGTGCTCGCGGCCAGTTCCTCCATGCTGGCGCTGAACGACTCCATCTCGTCGGTGACAGACCCGATGGTCTCGTCCTGGCTCGCCGCGAGGTCGTCCATCCGGTCGGCGGTGGACGTGACTCGTTCGGCGACGTCCTCCAGCTCAGCGACGGCAGTCGTGAGTGTGCCGGCGACCCGCTCCTGGGTCGCCTGGAGCTGTCGTTCCTTCTCGCGAAGTTCGGTGACGTCGCGGAAGGTCGTGAGTACACCCACGAGGGAGTCGTCGGCGTCGTACATCGGCGTACTCGTCATCACGACGTCGTGTCGTTCGTCCCGGTGGGTGAGCAGTTCCATCTCGTAGCCCTCGATGGCCGCTTCCGTTTCGAGGACGCCCTCGGCGGCCGTGTCCGTCGTCCCGTGGGTCTCCTGGGTTCGGTAGATCTCGTGGGGTTCCATCGCGTCGGCCTCGGCGAACGAGAGTCCTAGCAGGTCCTGCATGGCGTCGTTGAACACGACCAGGTCCATGTCGACGTCGTTCACGACGACCGGCAGCGGCAGGTCACGAAGCCCCTCGAACCAGACCGTCGGATCGGCGAACGAACCGGAGAGTACCCGCCCGACGTCGTCGTCAGTCGAAGAAACGTCTTGCGACATGCGAGCTGGTGCCGTGTACCACACAGGCGACCTTCAATACCGGTGTTGGTTCGGCACGTGACCGGCCCGACGTCAGGTCGACCCTGACGACACTGTGACGTTCCAGCTCGTCGGTAGCGGGAGGGACCGCCCACCCGACGACCACGTGCCAGCAGCGCCACCGGCCACTCCTATCCGAGGCGAGCGAGCTCGTTGAGGGCGTGGACCGTCCGCAGCACGTCGCCGGCCTTGCCCGGGTCGAAGACGAGTTCGTCCGTCGAGACGACGTGGTCCAGGACGTCCGGCGAGGCGTGGTCGGGCGCAGCCGCGATGCCGGCGTCGTGCTCCGCCAGCCAGCCCATGACACGCAGGTCGCTCTTGCTGTCGCCCATCATAACCGCGAAGGGGTCGTCGATGCCGAGGACGTCGAACGCAGCCTCCACGCCGACGACCTTGCTCAGCTCGAGGCTGCCGATCTCTGCTGCGTCGGCCTCGTAGTAGGCGACGTCGATGCGCTCGAACAGGTCGGCGACAGCATCGGGGATGCCCTCGACGTCCTGGTCGGGCATGCCGCCCTCCTGTTCGAGCACGGTCCTGATCTCCGGGTCCTGGGCGGCGTAGAAGGCGCGGGCCCACTCGGCGGCCGCGTCGGCGTCGTCGACGCCGTCGGCCACCGACGCGACTGCGTCTCCGAGGAGGTCGAGTTCGTAGCACAGCGCCCGGTCGATGAGCTGGCGCGAGCGCTCGCTCCCGGTCTCGTAGTTGGGCTTCATCGTGACGTTGAACTCGTTGCCCTGGAGGTGACAGCCCCGGCGGAGTTCCGCTGGCGCCTCCGAGAGAACGCGCGAACGGACGTCCGAGAAGATGGTGCGGACGTCCTCGTCGAGGTCCTCGTACAGGAGTTGCTTCGTGTCGGCGCCGTGTCCGGGGGTGAACACGCCGGTGCCGGCCTCGTAGACGATGCTCAGCGCCCCGGAGTGGACGATCTCGTTGCCGAGCCCCTGGATCATGAAGCCCTTCACGTTCTCGAGGGTCTGCCCCGTGCAGACCACGATGGGAACGCCGGCCTCGTGAAACTCGGTGAGGAGGTGTAGCGTCTCCCTGGGGATCTCGTTGTCGGTGCCGCCGGCGGAGCGGAGCGTCTCGTCGACGTCGAGGACGAGGACGTTCACCGCGCGGTCGTACTTCGAGTAGAGGTCGAGGGCGGTGAAGGCCTGCCCGCGGGTGGCCTTCGCGGCGATGGCGGCGAGGGTCTCGCCCGCATCCGGGAATGCCTCCCGGATCTCGTCTTTCCTGTCCGCGAGGTCGTCGCTCACCTCCTGCCAGCGCTCCAGCGCGACCCGCGAGTCCACCGGCGGGAACAGGTCCACGAGGTCCTGGTGGGCACGGAGGGTCTCCGTATCGAACTCCTCGTAGAGCCGGTACAGCTGGTCGTACCGTTCCATGTCCGTCCTTCCCGGCGGCGGGGAATAAACGTACGTGACAATGCGTGCGGGCCGGCGAGGGCCGGACGACGAAACGACCATTACGACGGCTCTCGAACCCAGTGAACTATGAAGAACGTCGACGACCTCATGGAATCGGCGGCGGCGCTGGCCGAACAGGGCCTCTCCAGGGGGGAGATCGCCGACGAGCTCAACGTCTCCCGCGAGACGGCCTCCTGGCTGGTCGAGCGCAGCGACGCCAGCGCCGCGAGCACCGCCCCGGAACAGCCCGGCGGCCCGCACGACATCCACGTGGACTGGAACGCCATCGGCCGCGACAGCAAGCGCCTCTCGTACGTCGGCACCGCGATGGCCGACCTCCTCTCGAAACGGGGCGAGGAAGTCGACCTCACTATCGGCGTCGAGAAGGCCGGCGCGCCGCTGGCGACGACTGTCTCGCGCGAACTCGACACCGACCTCGGCACCTACGCGCCTCGCAAGCACCAGTGGGACGACGACGACATCGAGGAGCTCGGCGGCGCATTCTCCCGGAACTTCGCCGACATCCGGGGGCGGGACTGCTACGTCGTGGACGACACCATCACCTCGGGCACGACGATGACCGAGACCATCGAGGCCATCAGGAGCGAGGGCGGCACCCCCGTCGCCTGCGTCGTCCTCGTCGACAAGAAGGGCGTCGAGGAGCTAGAGGGCGTCCCGGTGTACTCGCTCGTCCAGGTCATCCGCGTGGGGAGCCAGGACTGAGTCCGCGCCTCAGCGCCGCTCGGCCTGCACGTCGTAGAGCCACTCGAACACGAGCGTCGGGAAGCGCGGCTCCAGGCGGCTGGGCGGGCGGCCCACCTCGGCGGTCCGGTCGGTCGTGACGCGCTCGACGATGCCGGACTCGGCCAGTTCGTAGAGAAACCGCTTGACGGTCGCCTCCGAGAGGTCTACGGCGGGGACGGCGGCGATGGCTGTCGTCGCGGCGTCGACGGACGACCGCTCGTCCTCGTCGAGGTCGACGAGCGTCCGGAGGACGCGCTGGCGGTTGGCGGGGAGCGCGAGCACCCGGCCGAGGCTCTCGCTGGGCCGGGGCACCGCGTTCATCGCCGCGTCGATGTCCTGCTCGCGGACGTGGGTCTCGTCGTCGGCGCTGGCGAGTTCAGCCGCGCCGAAGACCGCCGCGAGGGCGTCGTGGGCGTTGCCGTCGGCCCAGCGGGCGATGCGGCGCATCTGCTCGTGCTCGATGGCCCGGCGGGCCAGCGCCGTCGAGGAGCGGTTCGTGAGGATGTCGACGAGGTCGTGGCGCTCGTAGCGGGGGATCTCGAGGGTCGTCGACGGCCGGACCTCGGGGTCGAGGGACTCCGGCGGGGCGCGCCCGACGGCGAGCCAGGAAACCCAGTTCTCGAAGGGCGCCAGCGCCTCGGCGACGTCGGCGACGGGGTAGGTGCCCGACTCGCCGACGTGGTCGACGGCCACGATGGCGCTCTCGTCGGGTGGGCGGAGCTTCTCGCGGAGGCGTGTGGCGAGCGTCTCCGTCCCGACGCCCTGCTCGGGCACAGTCTCGTCGACGAGCTGGTCCAGCATGGCGTGGTAGAGCCCGAAGTCGCTGTTGGCCTCGCGGGCGTCGACGTAGACGAAGGCGGGCCGCTGGAGCGACTGGGCGCGCGTCGAGGTGTGGATGACTGCCCGGGGCTGGGAGAGGAGCAGCGTGAGGTGGGCGAACAGGGCCGTGACGACGGCGGACTTGCCGACGCCGGGCTGGCCCCAGACGTAGGCGTTCGGCGGGAGGTCGCCGTCGAAGACGGGGTCGAGGAAATCGAGCAATTTCTCCATGACGGGCCCACGGTCGACCGGCTCGTCGAGGTGGGCGACCGGACTGATCGCCTCGTAGTCGACGACGAGCTGTGAGGGGCCGTCGGAGCGCTGTCGTCGGCGGATTCGCGATGTGAGATCCATCCTTTATCGGGGGTGGTCGTGGGGGACGTTTGGAGTGCAGACCTGAAAAGTCGCCGTTCCGTGCTTCGGCGCCCGGTGAGAGGGGGAGGCGGGTGGCGTCAGCGGTCAGACCGGCACCGGCACCGGAATCCAGCCACTCGCCGGGAGGATCCCGGCGATGGCCAGGACAGCGATGAGGAACGTCGTGAGGACGATGCTCGCGGCGGGCGGGTCCCAGTGGGTGTCGCCGTGTGCGTAGAAGACGCGCTGCCAGAGCTCGCCCAGCAGCGCCCCGAGGACGCCGAACGCACCGCCGACGAGCAGGCCGCCCGTCAGCCCGAGACCGGCCAGCGGTGCGGTGCCGGCCGAGGTGACGATGAGCGCGGCCGTCGCCGCCGGCAGCGTGATGTGGTGCGTGACCGGGCACTGGTCGACCCCGCAGTTCAGGAACACCAGCGACGCTGCGCTGATGCCGAACCCGAGGAAGTAGCTGCCGGTGACGAGGCCGATCCAGGCCGCCAGCAGGCCGGCCGTGAGGCCGATCATGACGACCCGGGCCCACCTGAACTGGTGGGGCAGCCACGGTTCGACGGCGAAGCGGTTCTTCGTCCCGCCGTCGGCGACGACCTCGCCGCCCTCGGCGGTCTGGCGCATCTCCTCGCGCTCGAACGGTCCCATGTCGAAGATGCCGCTGGCGTGGACCGTGCCGACGATGCTGTACCCGAGGATGAGCCGGTGGAACAGCGCGCCGAGGGTGACACCCATGGCGATGGGGTCCCACGGCATCCCCAGGCTCACGGAGGCGTTCGTAATGAGCACGCCGAGGATACCGAACGCACCGCCGACGGCGAGCACGTCGGGTTTCGTGCCGAGCGCGTGGGCGATGTTCTTCGCCTCGTGGTAGTCGAAGCCGGTGTCCATGTACCCTTTCTTCGCCGCGTAGGCCGCCGCCGCGGCACCCCCGGCGAAGGCGGTGTGGGGGCCGAAGACGGGACCGAAGGCGACGTTCCCGGTGAGGCCGGCCGCTCCGAGTGCGGCCGGGTCGCCGAGCTCCGCGGGGTCGGCCAGCCCGAGGTTCGCTGCCTCGCCCGCGATGACCAGAAAGCCTGTGAGGATGAACACGGGGAGTGCGCCGATGGCTGCTCCGAACGCGCCGCCGGCGAAGCCCGCGATGACGAGCTGGATCCACTCGGTGAGCGTGTGGTCGAGGACCGCCAGAGGGACGACGAACATCGTCAGTCACCCCCGTCCCGCGCCCAGTCTTTGCTGCGCTCGACAGCGTCGTGCCACCGGTCGTAGAGCCCGTCGGCCTCGCTCGCGGCCATCTCGGGCCCGAATTCGCGGTCGACGTTCCAGTTCTGCCGGAGTTCGTCGACGGTCTCCCAGTAGCCCGTCGCCAGACCGGCCGCGTAGGCCGACCCGAGCGCCGTCGTCTCGTCGACCACCGGCCGGACGATCTCCGTCTGGATGATGTCGGACTGGAGCTGGCAGATGAAGTTGTTCTTGACGGCGCCGCCGTCGACGCGGAGCCGGCCCATCTCGATGCTGGAGTCGGCCTCCATGGCCTCCGCGACGTCGCGGGTCTGGTAGGCGATGGACTCCAGCGTCGCGCGGACGATGTGCTCTTTGCGCGTGCCGCGGGTCATGCCGACGATCGTCCCCCGCGCCCGGCCGTCCCAGTGGGGCGCGCCGAGACCCGTGAACGCCGGGACCATGTAGACGCCCTCGGTGGAGTCGATACTGCGAGCGATCTCGGCCGTCTCGGCGGGGTCGTCGATGAACTCGACGTCTTCCAGCCACTCGATGGCGGCCCCCGTGATGAAGATGGCTCCCTCGAGCGCGTATTGGACGGGCTCGCCCGAGCGCTGAAAGCCGATGGTCGTCAGGAGGCCGTGCTCGCTGGCGACGGCCTCGTTCCCGGTGTTCATCAGGAAAAAAGAGCCCGTGCCGTAGGTGTTCTTGGCGTCACCCTCGTCGAAGCAGGTCTGGCCGAACAGCGCGGCCTGCTGGTCGCCGAGGGCGCCCGCGACCGGAATCTCCTCGCCGAGGAAGCCGTCGGGGTCCGTGTACCCGTAGTACTCGTCGTCGCTGGACGGCCGGACCTCGGGCAGCAGCGACTCGGGGACGCGGAACTCCTCTAGGAGCTCGGCGTCCCACGCGAGGTCGTGGATGTTGTACAGCATCGTCCGCGACGCGTTCGTCACGTCGGTGACGTGATTGCCCGTCAGGTTGTAGATGAGCCAGGTGTCGATGGTGCCCATCCGGAGTTCGCCATCCTCCGCGCGGTCGCGGATGTCCTTCGGACGCGTGCGCTCCATCTTGATGGGGTCGGCGTTGTCGAGCAGCCACTCGACCTTCGTCGCCGAGAAGTAGGCGTCGGCCTCCAGCCCGGTCTTCTCGCGGATCCACTCGACCTTGTCGTCGGCCTCCAGCTCCTCGACGCGGTCGGTCGTCCGGCGGTCCTGCCAGACGAGCGCGTTGTGGACCGGCTTGCCCGTATCGGCGTCCCTGACCACCGTCGTCTCGCGCTGGTTCGTGATGCCGAGCGAGTCGAGCTGGGCGGCGTCGAGGTCGGCCTCGGCGAGCGTGCGCCGCACTACGGTCTTCGTCGTCTCCCAGATCTCCATCGGGTCGTGCTCGACCCAGCCTGGTTCCGGGTAGATCTGTTCGTGCTTCTCGTAAGCGTTGGCGACCACCTCGCCCCCGTGGTCGAAGACCATGAACCGCGTGCCCGTGGTCCCCTGGTCGATGGCGCCAACGTAGGTGTCTGTTGTCATGTCGGGTATTACTCCTGGATGTGGTGCCGTTCCCGCGGTAACCGTTGTTTATCGGTAGTACCGCTTCGCCAGTAAACAACATAGCACATGGTAATAAATGTTTCCCGAGTCCACTTTGGCCCCCCGAATAGCCGAGGTATAGCCGTTCATTCCGTCGATTAGACCTGCGAGAGAACATCTCGCACGACCGGGGGCGGCGATACTTTACTGCTGGACCCCCAGGCACCCAACAAGATAAAGTGGGTCGGGCGTAAGGATCGACGTGAACGCATGGCACGGAGCACAGAGGTCCTCCTCGTCGGCGGCGGGTCGACCGGGACCGGCATCGCCCGCGACCTCGCGATGCGGGGCCTGGACGTCACCCTCGTCGAGCAGGGGAACCTCACGCACGGGACGACGGGGCGGATGCACGGGCTGCTACACAGCGGGGGCCGGTACGCAGTGGCCGACCAGGCCAGCGCCACAGAGTGCATCGCCGAAAACCGGGTGCTGCGGGACATCGCGAGCCACTGCGTCGAGATGACCGGCGGCCTGTTCGTACAGCGGCCCGAGGACGGGGACGACTACTTCCGGGAGAAGCTCCGCGGCTGCGAGGAGTGTGACATTCCCGCCGAGGTGCTCTCGGGGAGGGAGGCACGCGAGCTAGAGCCCTACCTCGCCTCGGACGTCGAGCGGGCTATCCGCGTCCCCGACGGCGCCGTCGACCCCTTCCGGCTCGTCGTGGCCAACGCCAAGAGCGCCCAGGCCCACGGCGCCCGCATCGAGACCCACGCGGCGGTGACGGACCTCCTTGTGGAAGACGGCGAGGTCGTCGGCGCGGAGATCCGCCACGAGAGCGGGCCCGGAGCGCGCAATCACCGCTGCCCGGGTTCGACCGAGGAGATTCGCGCCGACTACGTCGTCAACGCCACGGGGGCGTGGGCGGGACAGATCGGCGCGATGGCCGGCGTCGACATCGCGGTCCGCCCCTCGAAGGGCGTGATGACCATCATGAACGTCCGCCAGGTCGACACCGTCATCAACCGCTGCCGACCGAAGGGCGACGCGGACATCGTCGTCCCACACGAGACGACGGCGATCCTCGGGACGACCGACGAGGAGGTCGACGACCCCGCCGACTACCCCGAGGAGCAGTGGGAGGTCGACCTGCTGATCGACGAACTCGCGAAGCTCGTCCCGATCCTGCGGGATGCGCGGACCATCCGGTCGTTCTGGGGCGTCCGTCCGCTCTACGAGCCGCCGGACGTCGGCAGCGAAGACCCGACGGACATCACCCGCGACTTCTTCCTGCTCGACCACGCCGAACGGGACGACCTGCCCGGCATGACCAGCATCGTCGGCGGGAAGTTCACGACCTACCGACTGATGGCCGAGCAGATCGCCGACCACGTCTGCGAGAAGTTCGGCGTCCGCGCGGACTGCCGGACGGCCGAGGTCCCCCTGCCCGGGAGCGAGGACGGGACGGTGCTCGACGAGGCGATGGCCGACTTCGGACTCTCCTCGCCAATCGCCCGCCGGAGCGCCGAGCGCCTGGGCAGCCGCACCGCAGACGTCCTCGACACCGACGAACCGAACCCGGTGGTCTGTGACTGCGAGGCCGTCACCCGTGCGGAGCTCCGCGACGCCATCGACGAGTCCGGCAGCGACCTGAACGCCGTCCGCATTCGCACCCGCGCCTCGATGGGCAACTGCCAGGGCGGCTTCTGCTGTCACCGCATCGCCCACGAGCTCCACCCCGAGTACGACGAGCCGGTCGTCCGGAGCGCCCTGGACGAATTGTTCCAGGAACGCTGGAAGGGCGAGCGCCACGCGCTGTGGGGCGAGCAGCTCTCCCAGGCGATGTTGAACTACGCCCTCCACGCGACGACGATGAACCGGGACCGCGACCCGGCGGCGACCGACGAGCCGGTCGACTTCGCGGCGTTCGACGGCGGTCCGCCGACCGACGACGCCGACGCTGCCGGGAGAGCCGACGCCACGGCCGACGGCGGGCGGCCGGGGGGTGACGGCAGTGGCGATTGAGAACGAAGTGGTCGTCGTGGGCGGCGGCCTGGCCGGCCTGACCGCGGCCCTGACGGCAGCACGAAAGGGCGCGGACGTGCGGCTCGTCTCCTACAAGCAGAGCACACTGCGGCACGCGAGCGGCCTGGTCGATTTGCTCGGCTACACCCCCGCTGGCGAGGGGCCGCTGGCGGAGCCCTACGGCGCGCTCGGCGACCTCCCCGTGGGACACCCCTACGAGCGCGTCGGCGAATCTGCCGTTCGCGAGGCGTTCGCCCTGTTCGACGACGTCACCGGCGACGCATATCGCGGGGACCACACCGCCCGGAACGCCCTCGTTCCGACGCACGGCGGCACGGTCAAACCCACGGCGCGGTACCCCGCGAGCACGGCGGCCGGCGTCGCGAGCGACGGTGGCGACGCGCTGTTCGTCGGGTTCGAGTCGATGACCGACTTCGACGCGCCGCTGGCCGCCCGCCACCTCGCCGCGGCCGGCGTCCCGTTCGAGACGCGCGGCGTGACGGTCCGGTTCCCGGCCGACCTCGACGCCGACGCGAAGGTGACCCGGTACGCCCGCCTGCTGGACCGCGACCGGCACCCGGAGACCGGCGAGGGCGTCCGGGCGGCGCTGGCCGCTGCCGTCGAACCCCACCTCGACGGCGCCGAGCGGGTCGGCTTCCCCGCCGTGCTTGGCGACGACAGCCACGACGCCGTCCGTGACGACCTGGCCGACCGGCTGGGCGTTCCCGTGTTCGAGGTGCCGATGGGGCCCCCGAGCATCCCCGGCCTCCGCCTGGAGGAGCGGTTCGTCGCCGCGCTCGACGCGGCCGGCGGGCACATCACGACCGGCAACCCGGTCGTCGACTACACCGGTGGGGACGAGATCGAGGCCGTGTACGTCGACAAGAACGGCCAACGCACCCCGTACAGCGCCGATCAGGTCGTTCTCGCG
Source organism: uncultured Halobacteriales archaeon (assembly GCA_964523745.1). Lineage (GTDB taxonomy): Archaea > Halobacteriota > Halobacteria > Halobacteriales > Haloarculaceae > CAZGAX01. The sequence goes on from CAZGAX010000046.1 coordinate 10,907, forward strand.
ACGGGCGGGCTGGTCGGCAAGGGCATCGACTCGGACCGCGAAGGGGTGCGCGAACCGGTGTTCGACTGCCACGTGGCCCACCCGGAGGACCGCTACGACTGGTTCGACGGCGACGCCTTCGGCGACCACGCCTTCGCCGGGTTCGGCCTCGACGTGGACCGCGACCTGCGCCCCCTGACGGCTGGTGGCAACCCCGAGTTCGACAACCTTCGGGCCGCCGGGAGCGTGCTGGGCAACCACGACTTCGCCGCCGAGAAGTCCGGCGGCGGCGTCTCGCTTTCGACCGGACTCGTGGCGGGGCGCCGCGCGACGGAGGCTCTCTGACATGAGCGACGCAGAAGATCCCACCGACGAGACGATGGAGGCAGAGGCCGGCTTCGAACCCGCGGAGCCGAACACCCGGGATGAGTTCGACCCGGTGCAGGTCTTCCCCGACGACGAACTGGACCTGCGTCCCGGCGCGGACTCCTGTTACAAGTGCTCGACCTGCGACGTGAACTGTCCCGTCGCCGAAGTCGACGACGACTTCCCCGGGCCGAAGTTCCAGGGCCCCGAGCAGTGGCGCCTCAAGCGCAAGGACGACGTCGACGTCGACCCGTCGATCACGGACTGTTCGAACTGCATGCGGTGTGACAACGCCTGTCCGTCCGGGGTGCCCCTGAGTCAGATGCACAACGAGGCCCGCGGGGAGTACGTGGCGAACCAGGTGAGCCGGCTCTCCCGCAAGTACTGGCGTAACCGCATTCTCGCCAACTACGGGACGTTCGCCCGTATCGGGAGCAAGGTCCCGCGCCTGACCAACCTCCTGCTCGGCAACCGCCTGACGAAGTGGGTCAACGAGCACCTGCTCGGCATCACCGCCGAGCGCGACTTCCCCCGGTTCGCTACCCAGACCTTCCGCGAGTGGTGGGCCGACCGCGGCGGCGCACAGGTCGAGAGCGAGGAGCGCCGCGTCGCGTACTTCCACGGCGACTACGCGAACGTCAACACCCCGGAGGTGGCGAAGGCGATGGTCAGGGTCTTCGAGTCGTTCGGCTACGAGGTGGCCGTCCCCGAACAGCGCTGCTCTGGGACGCCCATGTTCGCCAACGGGATGCTCCCGGACGCACGCCGCGCCGCGAAGTTCAACGTCCGGACGTTCCGCGAGCTGGTCGACGAGGGATACGACGTCGTGTGCACCTGCACCTCCTGCTCGATGGCGCTCCGACAGGAGTACCCGGAGCTGTTCGACTTCGAGGGGACGGCGACGGTCGCCGCACACACCTACGAGGCCGTGGAGTACCTCCGGGTGCACGAGGACCTGGCCGAGCGCGTCGCCGAGAGCGAGGTCGATGTCCCAGACCTGGCCTACCACGCGCCCTGTCACGCCCGGAACCAGGGCCTGGACCGGCAGGCGGTGGAGCTGTTCGACGACCTCGACGGCGTCGGCGTCGAGGACGTCGGCCCCTCCTGCTCGGGCATCTCGGGCACCTACGGCTGGAAGGCCGAGAAGTACGACACGTCGATGGCCATCGGCGACGAGATGTTCGAGCACATGGAGGCCGCCGAGGGCGAAACGGGGCTCACCGAGTGTCCGACCTGCGCGATGCAGATGGAACACGGGACGGGATACGACGTACGACACCCGCTCGAGATTCTGGAGGAGGCGCTGGTCTAACGAAAGCCGGTCGTTCCGGCTGGACCGCGCCTCGGCGGGCGGTCACTCGACGTCGTCAGGTCCTATGGCGCCGGCGTCATCAGGTCCACGGCGTCGGCGTCGTCAGGTCCAGCGGTCGAGACCGGTCTGGACGAGGGCGGCCTCGATGCGCTCGAATCCCCGCTCGACCTCGTCTTCGGCGACGCCCCACTCGCCGACGACGTACGCTCGGGCCGCATCGACGTCCGGGTCGATGTCGGTGTCGAACGCCACGTCGTCGGTCGCGGCAGGGTCGAGAAAGAGGTCCCGGATGCGGTCGGCGTTGGCGACGGTACAGCCCTCGGCCTCGCAGACGCCCCAGAGGTCCCCGTGTTCTTTGACCAGTTTGACGGCCGTCTTCGGGCCAATGCCGTCGACGCCCTCGTTGAAGTCGGTCCCGCAGAGCAGCGCGACGTCGACGAGCTGTTCCCAGGTGATGTCGTGGCGGTCGAGGGTCGCCTCGAAGTCCATCAGCTCCGGGTCGCCCTTGCTCGTCAACTGCCGGAGCGTCAGCGGCGTGCCGTACAGCAGGGCGTCGTAGTCCTCGGTGCCGACGTAGTCGACCTGGTTCTTTCGGGCCATGTGAGAGGCCTGGGCCTCGCCCTCGGCGGGTGCCTCGACGACCGGCACGTCCAGTATGTCGAGCAGTTCCCGCGTCGTTTCGAGGATAGTGTCGGTGAGTCGCTGGGTGCGCGATTCGAGGCGGGCGACGGCGATCTCGTCGCCGTGTTCGCGTGCCTCTTCGAGTTGCTCCTCGTACTGTTCTTTCTGTTCGCGTCGGTCGGCCAGTTCGTCTTCCTTCAGGTCGGTGACGGCGCCGTCGAAGACGAACACCGGGGTGAGGTCGTGTTCGAAGAACTTCGGCAGGCCCTGGACGATGCCGATGAGATTCGCGACTTCGGTGCCGTTCGGAGTCGTGTAGGCCTCGTCCCGGGTCCACTTGACCGTGGTCGTCAGGTACCGGTAGAGCCAGTTGTGGGCGTCGACCGCGACGACCGACCCCTCGAGGTCGGCGAAGGCGACGTCCTCGACGACGGCCAGCTGCCGGAGGTCTGCGTTCCCCATTGGGGCCGGCTACGGACCACGGTGATTTGAATCTCCCGGCGTGGCGGATCCGGTGGCCAGCCGACTCGAACCGGGAGCGACCGGTCGCGGGTGGCACTCCGTGCCGGTGGAGAAAGTTTCAACTGGCCCTGTATCGAATCCATTCTGCATGGAAGCGACACGTGGTGTGCTGGCACGGGTGAAACAACCGGAATACACCGGCGAGAACCGCTGTATGCCGTGTACAGTGGTGAACCTCGCCATCGCGGCTGTCGGAACGGCGCTCGTCGTGGCCGGGGCGGCGACGACGGCGAGCCTTCCGGTCGCCGCGGGAGCCGGAGCAGCGGTGTTCGGGCTCAGCGTGGCACTGATCTACCTTCGGGGCTACCTCGTCCCGGGGACGCCGGAACTGACGAAGCGGTACTTCCCGCCGTGGCTGCTGGAGCTGTTCGGGAAGGGGCCGGCACAGGCCCCCGAGCCGCCGGATGGTGAGACGATCGACCCGGAGGAAGTGCTGACGGCAGTGGGAGCACTCGAGGAGTGTGACGACCGGGACGACCTCTGTCTCACCGCCGACTTTCGGACAGCCTGGTACGAAGCGATAGACCGGGTCGACGCCGCCGACCAGGGACGAGACCGGTTGCTCGACCTGCTCGACCTCGACGAGGCCGAGGTCGAAATTGTCGAGTACCAGGACGCGTTCAAGGCGAAGATCGACGGGCAGGTCGTCGGCACGTGGGAGTCCGAGGCGGCGATGCTGGCCGACCTCGGGGCCGCCAACGCCCTGGCGGACCGCCACGCCGCGTGGAAGTCGCTCTCGGTGGCCGACAGGGGTCGCCTGCTGAACGGGCTCCGGCTGTTCATCGACGAGTGCCCGTCCTGTGGCGGCACTCCGGAGTTCGGCACCGACACCGTCGAATCCTGCTGTTCGACTCACGAGGTGGCGGCGGTGTCCTGTAACGACTGCGGCGAGCGACTCTTCGAGTCCCAGCCCGTCAGCGCGATGGGTGCAGCGTAGCCGGCGGGTCCGACCCGCGTCGGTCCGCGAGGAACTCCCGTTCGGCGGCCGAGAGGTCCCGGTCCCGAAAGACGTCGAGCCCCGCCTGGTAGGATTCCGTCTCCCGGTCGGCCGGAGCGTATCGCATGACCAGTTCTGCGACTCCCGTCTCCTCGCCGGTGAACCGAAAGCCCGCCTTCGAGGCGGCCTCGAAGGCGAACGGGTTGTTGACGGCGACACAGACCTCCTCGAAGGCTTCTGCCCGGGCTCGCTCGGCGACGAATCGCAGGAGACGCGGGCCGACGTCCTCTCCACGGCGGTCAGACCGGACCGTCACGTACCGGATGCGGAGCGTCGATTCGTCGGTCCGGTCGGGGCTCGTGGCGACCGCACCGACCACGTCGTCGCCCTCCCGGGCGACGGCCTTGCCGGTCTGGGACATCACGAACTTCCCGGCGTAGGCGAACTCCTCGTGGTCGAGCCGGAGCGTCGGCCCGTCCGGCCCCCACCCGAGGACGGCGAACTCCATGCCGGATCCAGGCTTCGCGCCCCGTTAGGGATTCCGGCCGGGGCACCGACGTTTTTCCATCCGGGATACTGACGTTATTCCGACTAGGGCACCGACGTTATGGCCGGCGGAGGCCTGGTAGACACATGGACCTCGGCGACGTGCGGCCGTTCGACCGGCTGGCCCGGCTGTACGACCTTGGCATGCCGAGTGCGGACCCCGCAGTCCTCGAACGGGGGCTCCGTCACGCGACCCGGGACGTCGAGCGTCTCCTCGACGTCGGCGGGGGGACGGGGCGGGCCGCCAGGGCACTCGACGGCCCGGCGGCCACAGTCGTCGACCCGGCGCCGGGAATGCTCCGGCAAGCCCGCCGCCACGGACTCGCTGCACTCCAGGGTGACGCGGCCCGATTGCCGGTCCGGGACCGGAGCGTCGACGCGGTCCTGCTCGTCGACGCGCTACACCACGTCGGGGACCAGGCCGGGGCGGTCCGCGAGGCGCGGCGGGTCCTGCGGCCGGGCGGCGTCCTGGTAGTCCGGGAGTTCGACCCGGAGACGCTGCTGGGACGAGCCCTCGTCGCGACCGAACACCTCGTCGGCTTCGCGTCGACGTTCCACGGGCCGGACGACCTCGCCGCCGACCTGGCCGGTGCAGGGCTCGAGCCCACAGTGCTCGACAGGGGTTTCGGGTACACGGTCGTCGGCCGTCGGTCGAACGACGCAGAGACCGGGACAGCCAAGTTCTAGCTCTCGCAATCCCCGCCCATGAGCACGGCGACTTACGTTCGGTCCCGAGTAGACCGAACCCGGCTGACGCTCGGCCTCGCGGCCGGAGACGTACTCGCCATCTACCTGTTCACCGGGATCGGCGTGGTACATCACTGGGGCGAGTTCCGTCTCGACCGGCTGGTCGTAGCGGCCACTCCGCTGCTCGTGGGCTGGTGGCTGGCGGCGTTCGTCGGCGGGCTCTACACCCGTGATGCAGTACTGTCTCCGCGACGCGCCGTTAGCTGGACGCTCCCGGCCTGGGTCGTCGCGGCGCTCGTCGGGTACCTGTTCCGGTCGACCGGGACGGTGCCCGGCAGTACGGACGTGACGTTCCTGCTGGTCACGCTGGGAATCGGCGGCGCGTTCGTCGTCGGCTGGCGCCTGCTCGTCGCAGTCACGCGGTGAGCGGCGCTGGCCGACGGACAGCACCGAGAGAAAGTGGTCGACGGGGAGTCGACCGGAAGCGCACTTGGGGGATCGACACCGTGCCAGGTGTTACTGCGGTGAGGGGGTCGTGGAGGGTGCCAGATACCGAACGGAGCGACCGTGCCCTCCCGAAACCCGACCGGTCATCGTTCGTCAGCTACCGTAATAGCCACTGTCGACTGGATCCACGCCTGGTGGTTTTCGCGGTCATAGATGACGAACTCCTCGTCACCGATGTTTAGCTCAGCGTAGCGCTGGGACTGCTCTTCGTCTCCGACGGTCTCGTCCGTGTCGTCAGTGGCGTTCGTGCTCATGTGTCCTGGAGTGGCGTGAGCCGTCCGTCCCTCCGTGTCAACCTATTCCACATCGATAGATAAGTCCTCGCTCCGAATTATCGACGTCGATAACGAGACGACGCTACGACTTGAAGCTATTGGCCCCCATTATCACGGTCGAAAATAGAGTTTGGTTGGAGGTAACGTGCTCCGGCCGGACGCTGGTGGGGAGACCCGGTCCGGCGTTCGATATTCGAGTACCCCGACGCCAAAACCCGGATTTTCGGTCGTGCCAGCCCCCTACCACTAAATTTCACTTCAACACAGAAGATATAACCGGGTTCTGTATCTCCATAACTTATGAGATTGTTATTCGTCCTTGATGGGTGAAATACTCGATGCCTACGTTCCATCATTCTCTGTGCCTACGGGAAACACTTATGTACCCATCGAGCGTATATCATAGTATATCATGACTGGGTACTACGACCTCGTTCTTGGCCTGATCCCGCTCACACTCGCAGGCATCTCCGGCGCGCTCGTCTTCGCCGGCTACGAGCCGACGACGGCCGTTCCCGTCGCCGGTCTCGCGACAGTCGGACTGATGGGTCACGCCATGTTCGTCAACTCCCCGGTCACGCCCCGGACCGAAGAGCCGGCCGCCGAGTCGACGCCCTTCGACGCCGCCGACTGAACGACTTTAAGGCGGGGGATCCGGTATCCCGGTACATGACGGAAGTCACCTTTCTGCGGAGCGACGAACTCGCCTCGCTGGCCACGCCGGCCGACTACGTCGACGCCGTGCGCGACGGCTACAGGCAGCGCGGCGAGGGTGCTCCGGCGGAACCACGGACCCGGCTCGACAGCGCCGACCCGCAAGGATTTCTGACGGGCTATCTCGCAATACTCCCCGACACCGGGGCGATGGGAGGGTACACCTACGCCGCCGGATTTGGCGGCGAAGACGCCCACTTCGTACTCCCGCTGTACGACGCCGAGTCCGGCGACCCGCTCGCCGTTATCGACGGGGCGAGTCTCAATCCGTTCAAGACCGGTGCGACGGGAGCCGTCGCCGTCGACGAGCTGGCCCGCGACGACGCGTCGACGCTCGGACTTCTGGGAAGCGGCGCCCAGGCACGGGGGCAGCTCCGGGCGACGGCGACCGTCCGCGAACTGGACACAGTCCGGGTTTTCTCGCCGACGGCCGAACACCGCGAGTCCTTCGCTGCCGAGATGGACGCGGAACTGGACGCGACGGTCACGGCCGTCGAAGACAGCGCCGGGGCCGTCGAGGGTGCCGACGTCGTCATCACGGCGACCAACAGCAGCGAGCCGACCTTCGACGGTAATCTCCTGGCCGACGGCACCCACGTCTCGGCCATCGGCCAGTACCATCCCGAGCGCCGCGAGGTCGACGCCACCACCGTAGCCCGGTCGACGTACGTTCCCGACCTCCGGGCACGGCTGGAACAGGACGCCGGCGCCTACGTGCAGGCCCTCGCCGAGGGCGTCATCGACGACGACCACGTCCATGCCGAACTCGGCGAAGTCGTCGCCGACGAGGCACCTGGCCGGCAGTCCGCCGACGAAATCACCATGTTCGACAGCGGCGGGACGGCCATCGAAACGGTCGCCGCCGCGTACATGCTGTACGAACGGGCCGTAGAGGAAGGGCTCGGAGAACCGATCGAGTTCGCGCCGGCGAGCCAGGCCCTGACTGGTCGGTAGACGACAGAACGGAAACGGGTCTAGACGAACGCGCCGATGCCCAGCGCCTCGACGACAGTGAGGCCGCTGGCGAACGCCCCGACCAGGTAGCCGGCGATGGTGCCGCCGTTGAGCAGCGGGAGACCGGCGTGGGCCCGGCCGGCCAGGACCATCCGGAGGAGGATGGCCAGGCCCACGAACGTCCCGACCATCGCCGTCGCGGCCGGTACCGGCACCGTCAGGCCCGGGAGGCCGACGGCCGGCACGTCCGTCAGGAAGTAGCCGGCACTGGCCACGAGCACGGCGGGGATGACCGCGTCACCCAGGCCAATGAACAGCGCCTCGCGGCCACCGTCCGCGTCCTCGTCTGCCGTGGCCGCCCCCGCTGCAGTGGCCGGTGACGCGGGTTTGTCGAGGGCCTCGTCCAGACTCTTCTCGCTGGCCGGCTCGACTTCCTCGCCGCCGTCCGAAGCCGGATCGGGGAGTTCGCCGTCGACGAACGAGTACGAAAGGGTGAGCGGTACGACGAGCACGACGGGGACGCGCATCTCCATGACGCCGGAGGCCAGCGTCAGCATGTGCTCGGTGCCGTAGACGCTGATTGCGTCGTAGACGGCCAGTACCGTGAGTAGCAACAGCGCCGGAAAGATGCCGAACGTGATGCCGAACATGCCGGTGGCGCCGATACCCATGACGACGCCCGCCGCGTCGATGACGTACCACTCGGGGTGGACCCAGAGAACGATTGCGAGGACGGCGGCGCCGACCCAGGCGTGGAGGTGAAAACCGCCAGGTGCCGGGAGTCCGGTGGCCGGAACCACGATGTTGAAGACGAACAGGGCGATGTACGAGCCGGCAAACACGATGAACGCCCGAAGGATTCGCTGGAGGTCGAGTCTGATTGCAGCCAGGAGGAGCCCGGTCATCACGAGGATTGCGACGAGATAGAAGATGCTGTTCGTCGGGTCACCCGGGTCGTCGACGGGCTGGTAGCCGGCGTCCTTGAACGGCTCGACGAGAGCGAGCGCGCCGACCTGAACGGAGAGGAAGATGAGGGCGATTCCGGCGCTCGCGAGGGCGGCGCGGCGTCGCTGGTCCATGTCCCGGCTCTCGACCCAGCGCGTGTTGAGCGTTTCGAAGCGGCGGGGTCAGGCGCCCGACCGGTCGTACAGTACACTCCCGACCAGCGTCGCCGGTCGGACGCCGTCTGCCGGCGAGACGGCGAGGTACGGCCCGTCGACCGGGCCGAAGACGTCGACCACTCGACCGACAGCCTCGAGGTTCTCGTCGACGAGCGAGGTCCCGATGGACGCGTACTCCTTGCCACCACTCCGGAGGACGGCCAGGCCCTGGGCCACCCGGACGACCTCGCCGGCGCGTTTCATGCCCGGATAGCCCCGACGTACGCCGCGACCGCCTGGAGCAGGTCGCTCTTGGACGCGTCTTCGGCGTCCTTCACGAGGACTCTACCCCGCGGTTCGTACTCCCGGGGGTAGGTGACGTCTCGCTCGATGACGGCGTCGTATCCCACCTGCTGGACGGCCTGGGCTATCTCGTCGACCGTGGGCTCCGGCACTGCGACGTCCAGGGCGACCCGGCGGCCTTCGCCCCGACTCAGGTCCGCGTCGAGGAAGGCCGGCCAGATGACGTTCTCGACCATGTGCTCCCTGCGAAGTCGGGACACAAACCTCTTGTCCGTTGGCGGCGCCACCCCGGGAGGCGTTTCTCCCACCTCCCCTCCCCGCCCAGCCTCCACTTGGCCGTCCTTCACTTCAAGTACCATCACCCGACCAACGGCTCACGTGACGTAGCTCTCACTCCGGCGGGGGCTGCGGTCGTGCGACACGTCCCGTCGGACCACGCCAGTGTCGCCTGTTCGCCACGATGCAGGGTATTCGTCGCGTCCACGCTCCGTCCTGCTCCCCCCACCCCCAGCCGCCGGTAGCTCCCGCGAGGGGCAGATTGCAATAAATATTTATCTAACGCAATCTCAATTGGGATGACCATGCGAGAGTGGGCTCGGCTCGGCGCCTGGACGGCTGGCTTGCTCGTCGCCCTCGCCGTCACGATGGTCGTTAGCGCCGCCATCGGTCCGGTGTCGCTGCCCATTTCGAGCGTTGCGAAGGCCTGTCTCAACGCGATCGGGATTCCCTCCGGCCTGAGCGTCCACGTCGCCGACGCGTCGCTCTTCGGTCTCGGAATCCCCGTGCCGGTCCCGGACGTCAGCTACAGCTATCCGTTCGACCTGGCGGTGCCGACCACCCACGAGACGATCGTCAGGACGTTGCGCCTGCCCCGGATAGCGCTCGCTGCCGTCGTCGGCTTCTCGCTCGCTGCGGCGGGAACCGTGATGCAGGGATTCTTCCGGAATCCGATGGCCGATCCGTCGATCATCGGCGTCTCCTCGGGAGCCGCGGTCGGAGCAGTGGCGACCATCGCGTATCCGCTCGCACTTCCGTTCGGCCTCCAGACGGCCGCCTTCGTGGGGGCGCTGGTCACGGCCTTCGGCGTTTACCTGATCGCCACGACCGACGGACGGACGCCGGTCGCGACGCTGCTGCTGGCCGGCGTCGCCGTCCAGACGTTCCTCGGTGCCGTCATCTCGTATCTGCTGCTCGACACGGGCGAAAGCCTGGAGCAGGCCGTCTACTGGCTGATGGGTCACCTCCGGAACAGCACCTGGGGCGAGGTCGAGGTGACGCTTCCCCTCGCACTCCTGGCCTTTGCGGTCTTGCTGGCCTACGCCAGGGACCTCAACGTCTTCCTGCTCGGTGAGGGAGACGCCCACGCACTCGGCGTAGAGGTCGAACGCTCGAAACGGGTGTTGCTGGCCGTCTCGGCGGTCATCACGGCAGGAGCGGTCGCCGTGGCCGGCGTCATCGGGTTCGTCGGCCTGATCGTCCCCCACGTGATGCGCATCCTCGTCGGTCCGGACCACCGGTTGCTCCTCCCGACGAGCGCGCTGGCTGGCGCTACCTTCCTGGTCCTGGCCGACACGCTGGCCCGCTCCGGCCCCTCACCGCTCCCCGTCGGAATCGTGACGGCAGCGGTCGGGGCGCCGTTCTTCCTCTACCTGCTGCGAAGCCGGGAGGTGCACGCGCTGTGATCGAAGTCGACGACCTCCACGTTGCGCTGGGCGACCAGTCCGTCCTCGAAGGCGCATCGCTCACCGTCGAGTCCGGTGAGTTCGTCGGCCTCGTGGGCCCGAACGGAGCCGGCAAGACCACGCTGCTCCACGCGGTCAACGGCCGACTGACGCCCGATGCCGGCCAGGTGTATCTCGACGGCGACCCCGTCGCCGACCTGGGCTCGAAAGCGGCCAGCCGCCGCGTTGCGACGGTGCCCCAGGACACCCACGTCGGCTTCGCGTTCACCGTCGAACAGATAATCGAGATGGGTCGGACGCCCCACCGCTCCCGGCTGGACTGGAGCGACGAGTCCGATCCCGTCGAACAGGCCATGGCACGCACCGAGACGACTCACCTGCGGGATCGGGCCATCGACGAGGTCAGCGGCGGGGAACGCCAGCGGGTCCTCCTGGCGAGGGCACTCGCCCAGGACGCTCCCGCCCTGTTGCTCGACGAACCGACCGCCAGTCTCGACATCAACCACCAGGTCGGGGTGCTCGAACTCGTCCGGGACCTGGTCGGCGAGGGCCGGACCGCACTGGCGGCCATCCACGACCTCGACCTGGCGGCCCGGTTCTGTGACCGACTGGCCCTGCTCCACGACGGAGTCGTCGCTGCCGTCGGACCGCCCGAAGCGGTCCTGCGGAACGAGCGGCTCGGCGACGCGTTCGAGACCGACTCCGCAGTCACCACGAATCCGGTCACCGGGACGCCGACTGTCACTGCATTCGACGACCGGGCCGAGCAGGACGTCTCCGTGCACGTCGTCGGCGGTGGCCGACCGGCAGCCCGCGTCCTGGGTGCCTGCCACGAGGCCGGGCTTTCCGCCAGCGTCGGCGTCGTCACCGAGAGTGACGTCGCGGCAGTGCTCGCGGCCGACCTCGGACTCGACGCTGTCACCGTCCCACCCCTCGACTCCCCGCCACCGACTGCCGTCTCGTCGGCGGCCGACCTGGCCCGTTCGGCCGACGTCGTCGTGGTGGCCGACGACCGTGCCGCCCCGCCGCTTTCGGAGACGCTCGTCGCCCATCCGGAAGTCGTTCGGTTGGTCGAGTCCGGCGAGTACGGGACGACTCGAGACGGGAGCGTCGACGGAGTCGACGGCGAGGTGTCGGGTCCCCGAGGTGTGCTGGAGGCCGTCGGCAACACCACCGGAGACGAACCCGGTCACGCCGACGATTGAGCCCGTACCGTCCTGACCAGGCGACAGTGTTATGTGTCACCAACCCACATGATACGTCGGGGTCGACAGGTAGATGCCAGCACAGTCATGGATGCGGCCCGTGGACGAACAAATACTCGCGACGCTCCAGCGCGACCAGCCGGACTACGTGCCGCTTATCGCGAGTCGGCTGGGGCTGACCGTCGGGTACACCGAGCAGCGATTCGAACGGCTCGTCGAGGCCGACCTCGTCGAGCCGGTCACCCCGGAGGTCGTCTATCGGGTTACCGAACAGGGCGAGCGTCTCCTCGAGGACGGCGTCGAGGCCGAGCACGCGAAAATCCGCAGCGACTGACGTCTCTTCGTTACCGTCGCGGGTACAACACGAGCGCTACCATCGTCATAACCTCGTCTCCGTCGTCGTTTCGCGTGGTAACGTCCATCGTGACGACGCCGCGTCGGTCGTCCCAGGCCTCTTTGTCCAGGACTTCCACGTCGACAGTGAGCGAATCACCCGGACGGACCGGCTCGCGCCACCGGAGGCCTTCGAGTCCCGGCGAGCCCATCGCACCGGACTCGTTGAGGTAGTTGTCCACGAGCAGCCGCATCGTCATGGCGGCGGTGTGCCAGCCGCTGGCGACGAGGCCGCCGAACATCGAGTCGGCTGCCGCGTCTTCGTCGACGTGGAACGGCTGGGGGTCGTAGTCGATGGCAAACGACCGTATCTCCTCGGCAGTGACGTCGTACGATCCGAACGTCTCCTCGTCACCGACGGAGACGTCCTCGAAAAAGCGGTCCATTAGCTCTCCGTTTGATTGGCAAGCCAGTCGGTAAAGCCTTCTTCGGTCCTGACGTCGACCGTCCCGAGCATCTGGGAGTGGCCGGAGCCACAGTATTCGGCACAGTACAGCTGGTATTCACCGGTGTCGGTCGGCTTCGTCAGAATGGTCTGGTACTGGCCCGGGAAGGCGTCCTGTTTGAGACCCATCTCCGGCACGTGGAACGAGTGGAGCCAGTCCCTCGAGGTAATGTTCAGGCGTACCGGTCTGTCGTTTGGCAAGACGAGTGTGTTCCCGGTCTGGACGGACGTGGCGTTGCCGGTGAACTCCTCGACAGTCCCGTTCGGATAGACGAACGTCCAGGAGTAGCGCTGGGCGATCACCTTGACCTCGTACGGCTCCTCGGCGCTGTCGATGGTCTGGCCGGACTCGGCCGTGACGTAGGGGCTGGCGAGCACCTGGTAGGAGCCGATGCCGACGGCCACGAGGACGATCGCCGTCGCGATGGTCCAGACGATCTCCAGGCGGCGGTTCTCCATCGTCGGCAGCGGCGACTCCTGCTTGCTGTACTTCCAGACCGTGTAGATCAGGATGCCTTCGACCAGGACGGCGATGGGAACGGCGAGGTAGAGCAACCAGCTGTTGAGACCACGAATGAGGTTCTCCGTCGTGGTGTCCGCCTGTGCCAGAGCGGGTTCGACGGCGACGACCAACAGGGTCATCCCGAGCAGCGCCAGGAGGGAGGCGCGCCTCCGGTTCATTGGTGTACGAAGGTTGGTTTCTGCTTCATAAATACCTGCTGTCTTCGGGAGACGGCGCCGGTGTCGGCCGGTAAGCGAAAACGCGAGGTCTAAGTGGCCG